>JAQGNA010000271.1 GCA_028292075.1 Rhodoferax sp.
TTGGCACGATTCTTGATGCGAATTGAAGGCTGAACTATTTCTTATGAAGCGTCACTCAACGGCCTGGACCCCCCTCCCACCACGCGAGCACACCGCAGATTCCCCAAACGCCACCACGATGGAAAGCCCTCCCCTGCTCAGCGACGAGCCCTCCGCCGTAGGCCGGGGCAGCGGCGCCCTCGGCCGTGACAACATCCTGACCGTGATCGAATCGGCCATCGATCCGGGCATGCTGGTGGTGTCGTTGTGGGCCGTCGCGTTCTTCTACGAGAAAACCGTACCGCCGGCTTACCTCATCCTTTCGGTGATCGTGTTCGCCATGACCTTTCCGGGTACGACGCAGTTGCAATCGTCGCTGCTGAAGCTCATCGGCCAGACAGTCATCAACTGGATCGTGATCGCGGCGCTGCTGCTTGCGACCGGCATCGTCACGCGGTACATCCGCGAGTTCTCCCAGAGCGCCATCGTGACCTGGCTGTGGGTCGCACCGGTGGCCCAGATCGTGGCGCACCGCCTGCTGCGCGCCGCCGCACCGGTGCTGGTCGGGCTGCAGGGCCCACCACGCCGCGCCATCATCGTCGGCATGAACAACCAGGGCATTGCCCTGGCCCGGCGCATCCGCGAGACACCGTTTTCCCGCATCGAGCTGGCCGGCTTCTTCGACGACCGCGAACTGCATCGCCTGAACGCCCCTTCTGGGTTTGCGCTGATCGACAAGCTTGCCGCTTTGCCGCAATACGCCAAGGAAAACAACATCCAGCAGATCTACCTGTCACTGCCCATGGCTTCGCAGCCGCGGATCCTGCAAGTGCTCGACGATTTGAAGGACACCACGGCGTCGATCTATTTCGTGCCCGACATGTTCGTGACCGACCTCATCCAGGGCCGCAGCGGCTCGGTGTGCGGCATGCCGGTGATCGCGGTCTGCGAAACGCCTTTCCGCGGCAGCAACGGCGCCGCCAAGCGGGCCAGTGACGTCATCATCTCGCTGTTGGTACTGCTGCTGGTTTCCCCCATCCTGCTTGCCATCGCCATCGCGATCAAGCTCGGCTCGCCGGGCCCGGTAATCTTCAAGCAGCGCCGGTACGGCCTCGACGGCAAGGAGATCATGGTCTACAAATTCCGTTCGATGACCGTGACGGAAGATGGCGACAAGAGCTATACCCAGGTGGTGCGGGGCGACGCGCGCGTGACCCGCCTCGGCGCCCTGCTGCGCAAGACATCGCTCGACGAACTGCCCCAGTTCCTGAACGTACTCGAAGGCAAGATGAGCGTGGTTGGCCCCCGGCCGCATGCCATTGCGGTGAACGAACAGTACCGCAAGCTGATTTCAGGCTACATGATCCGCCACAAGGTCAAGCCCGGCATTACAGGCTGGGCCCAGGTGAACGGATACCGCGGTGGAGACGATCTGGTGCACATGCGCCACCGCATCGAATACGACCTCGACTACCTGCGCAACTGGACGCTGCGGCTCGATCTCTACATCATCTTCCGCACGGTGAAGGTGGTGTTCAACGACACCAAGGCGTTTTGATTCGACGCGCGGCACGGGCTGTAAAGTGCTCATCCATTGCTGGTTGGCCGGCCTTGACCTACCATCGCGGACTTGTTTTTCTCACCGGCGCTGCCTGCCATGCCATTTGACCGATCATCTGTCTCCGTGCCGCAAGACTGGCAGATTTCGTGCGGCCGTGGACCAGTAAGGTCGTGGCCACCGGCGCTTCTCCACGCGGTTTCGACCCAAGGCGCACCGTCTTGAGCGCGCTGCCGCTGCAAAAATGGCGACGGATCGGTGGTAGCGCCCTGCTCGGCGTGGCTTGGGTATCGCCCGCGTTCGCCGACGCAGGCGACACGCTCAACCTCACGGCCAGCTACCAACTGGTGCGGGACGACAACCTTTTCCGTTTACCGTCCTCCGTCGGAACCAGCAATCTGCCGGGCGGCTCTACCACCAAATCCGAACGCGTGGACATCAAGTCGCTTCAGCTGGCGCTCGACAAATCGTACTCGCTGCAGCGGTTCCAGCTTAACGCCACCGCGGTCGACTACACGTACCAAAACTTTGGCTACCTCGGCTATACGGCGCTCAATTACAGCGGCGCATGGCGGTGGGCCTTCACGCCGCGGGTGCGTGGTCTGCTGAGCACGGAGCGGAAGCGTGCGTCCAACAGTTTCACGGACGTCAGCAACATCACCGAACGCAACCTGCGGACGGACCAGGTCACGCGGTTCGACGGCGAGGCCGATCTCGGCGCTGCGGTGCGCCTGTTGGCCAGCGTGGATCGGACCCGCGTCACCAACGAACTGCCGGTCGTGCAGGAGGGCGACTCAACGGCAACCAATGCCTCCGCCGGCGCGCGTTACGTCTTCCCGTCGGGTAATTGGGTGAGCTACCGCTTCCGCCATGGCAACGGCGAATACTTCAATCGCGTGGCCAGCGCAGCCTTGCTGCCGACCAGCTTTTCCGATGACGAACATGAGCTGGCCGCCTCGTGGGTGCTGACCGGCAAGACTTCGCTGACCGCCCGCCTGGCGCACTTTGCCCGGACGCATCCCGACGCGCCTGTGCGCGACTACAGCGGCCCGGTCGGTGACATCCGGATCAACTGGAACGCAACTGCCAAGACCAGCTTGACGGGAAGCTACCAGCGCGTGTTCAACACGTACCAGACCAACACTGCCAGCTACGCCACAGGCGACAAGCTCACGCTGGCACCGGTATGGCGGGCCACAGCGCACACGAGCATGCGGCTCAACTACGAGTACTTCGCCCAGGACTATGCGGGTGCCTTGCCCGGCTTGGGTCTGCCGGCGGCACGCCGGGACCGCACCCGCACCGCGGGCATCGCGCTCGACTGGCGGCCCAGACCTACCATCGGCGTCAGTCTTTCATTGCAAAATCAAAAGCGTTCGTCCAATCTTTCAAGTTTCGAATACACCGACAACACGGCAAGCGTCGCGGCGCAAATCACCTTTTAACCACTCAAGCCTTGCGGCGCCCAACGAGCCGCGGCCATCCCATCATGCATACACCAAGTCTGTCCAAGCCGATGCGGTTCATCCTTCAGTGGCTGATCAGCTGTTCTCTCTTCGTCACGCTCGGCGCCTACGCCCAGGACAAATCTGAATACCCGCTGAGCGCGGGCGATTCAATCAAGGTCCAGGTGTTCCAGAATCCTGATCTGACGGTAGAGGCGCGCCTCTCCGAGAACGGCACCATCACTTATCCGCTGATTGGCTCGGTGCAGATCGGAGGCCTCAGCATGGCCGCCGCCGAAAAGAAGATCGCGGATGCTTTGAAGAGCGGCCGCTTCCTGGTCAACCCGCAGGTGACCATCACGCTCGCACAGATCCGCGGCAACCAGGTGGCGGTGCTGGGCCAGGTCAACCGGCCGGGACGTTTCGCGCTTGAAACGGTGAATTCACGGGTCACCGATGTGCTGGCCATGGCTGGCGGCGCCACGCCTGCCGGAGACGACAGCGTGATCCTGACCGGCGTGCGCGAAGGCAAACCGTTCCGCAAGGTGATCGACATTCCCGCGTTGTTCCTGAACGAAAAGGGCGAGATGGACCTGGTGGTCGCGGGCGGCGACGTGTTGTTCGTGCAGCGCGCACCGGTGTTCTACATCTACGGCGAAGCCCAAAGGCCAGGGCCTTACCGCATCGACCGCGGCATGACTGTCATGCAGGGCCTGGCCGCCGGCGGTGGCCCTACGCCCCGCGGCAGCGAGACCCGGCTGCGGCTCCACCGCAAGGACGCCGCCGGGGTGGTCCAGCAGACCACTCCGAGCTTTACCGAACTGCTGCAGCCGAACGACGTGATCTACGTCCGAGAAAGCCTGTTCTAACTCGAAAACGGCTTCCGGCCTGGGGCCATCAGCGCCAGGCCACGCCCGACCGCAGCAAACGGGCTGGCACCCCGCCCACCACAGCGCGTGCGGGCACGTCGCCCGTGACCACCGCCCCGGCCGCAATCACCGCGCCGTCGCCGATGGTGACCCCCTTGAGAATCATGGCCTTGGCGCCAATCCAGACGTGGTTGCCGATGACAACCGGCTTGGTCATTGCCTGCCCCGTGCCCACCAACTCATGGCTGTCGGTATCGCGAATCACGACGTCGTGACTGATGACGGTGCCCGCGCCGATGCTGATGTGCTCTCGGCATTCGATGTTGAGGTTGCGCGAGGCATAACCATTGCCGCCTTCGATGGTCAGACGGGCACCCGGCCACAGTTCCACATACGCGCCCGCCTTGAAACTGAAGGCGCCGCCTTGCAGGCGCAATTCTGCGCCGCGGGCAATGATCAGCGTGCCGGTTTCATTTGAAGCGAATGGCCAGGGTTCGTTGAAGCTCAACAGGGCGTCGCGGGCGACTGTCAGGCGGCCGCGCGCTGTCAACCGGGTCTTCCCGCCCAGCCGAACCCTCAGGCCCTGCCCATGCCGCAAGCTCGACCACAAGGTGTTCAACCATGCAATACGGCTAAGCCGTCGGAGCTTCTGGCCCAGACCAGGGCTCGCGGATGCACTGGCAACGGGCGGGTTGCGGAAAGGCTCAGGGGAGTCGGTCGAGGCGGTGGTCACCATGTGTTGTTGTGCAGGCGTCGCCCGTTAAGCATGAATACTCCAACAATAACCCGGCTTTGTCGACCGAAATGCCAAGCAAGTCGCCTCAGTTGTAAGGCCGCTGCTAACGCCGTTTCAATGCGTTGCAGAGCACCTGTCCCCGTGTAAATCTGTCAGATGAGCCGCCCCGACCAGGCTGCGTACCGACTTAACCGCGCACCACGCGCAACCGCGTCAGCCAGGTTCGCAAGGCTTGAGGCCGCGCGCCTGGCGCAAAGCGCCAGAGGATCAGCTTGCTGGCAAGCCCCAGAGGCAGCAAGCAGACCGCATAGGCCCACACCACGATGGCAAGCCTCCCCTTCAGCGAAACGCCCTGCGGCGCCATGAAGGCGGCGTTCACGTCGCTCAACACGCGGAACGCACTGTCGCCCTGGATGGGGTGCTTTTCGGGCGCCAGCCGCAGCGAGCCGATGCGATAGCACAAGTAGGTCAGGCTGCGGTTCACCGCGCCTTCTGCCAGCTGAATGCCCACCGTGGCGGCCACGCCCTTTGCATAGGTCTGGCGCTGGCGAGCCCGGGTCATCTGGCGCTCGAACTGGTGCACATCGAGCTTGGTCAGCGCGCCCTGGTTCTTGCCGTGCACGCGGTAGGACACCAGTGGCTTCGGAATGGTCAGCACGTCGCCCAGGAACGGTGCGGCGGCAAGGCAATACGAGTCGTTGGCCGTGCCGGCGGTGTTGTGCAGTGGAAAGATCTTCTCGAGGAACCAGCGCGAATAGGCATTGCCCGAGCCAGGTGGCGTGGGGTAGGCGGTGGTGGCCGTGCACCAGGCCCGCACGTCTTGCGCGGTGGGCACGATGTGGTACTGGGGAAAGAAAGAGCCATTGGGTCGCCCCTGTGCATCGACGGCCAGCATTTGCACCTGGACCTTGCTGACGGCAGGTGTCCACACCGCCATCAGCTCCCGGGCCAGGCTGGGATGCAGCAGATCGTCGGAATCGAGGAAGATGACGATCTCGCCACGCGACATCGCAAAGCCCTTGTTGCAGCCGACGAGCTGACCAGAGTTCTCCTGGAAAATCGTCTTGATGCGATCACCGTAGCTGGAAATGATCTCGCGCGACCGGTCGGTTGAGCCGTCGTCGATGACGATCACCTCGATGTTCGGCCAGTCCAGGTTCAGGGCGCTGTCGATCGCCTCGCGCACATACGCTTCGTAGTTGTAGTTCGGGATCACCACCGAAATCAGGGGTTGGTTCATGGCTTGCTTCTTTCGTGCACGTTGGCGTTGGTGGCGACCGGGGGAGTGCCGTCGCGGTGAACCTGGCGTCCGGTCAAGGCGGCCAGCTTGCGGCGCAGCGGCTGCAGCAGGGCAGCACGCTGGAACCGCAGGGTAATGAGTCGGCTTGCAAGCCAGCGCGGACTCGCGAGCAACACGGTCATCCAGGCGGCGTGGTTGAGCTTGAGGCGCAGTGGCAGCGGACGCTCGGCCAGCACGCTCATGCCGGCGCGCCATAGGCGCAGGGCGCTGTCGCCCGCATCGCCTTCGTATGGCTCGTCCATCTTTTGCAGCATCAGCCGGTAATTGACGAACGGCAGGTCGTGGTCGAGCAGGTTGCCCTCGCGGATGGGTGTGCCGCGGGCGGCCGCGTGCTGCGCGAGCAGCCGGAGCTCGCTGGTGCGCAGGCCCACCTGCTTCGCGAAGCGGCTCCCGAGTGCATTCGCACCGGTGCCGTGGTAGCTCATGTTGGCGTCGTGCAGGCGGTAGCGTCCGAGTGGCTGGGGCACCACCTCGATGTGACCGTACAGCGGCGCCACGGTGTTCAGGTAGCCGTCGGGCCCCATGGCGACGGTCAGTGGCATCACCTGCTGCAGGAACCAGCGCGCGTAAGCGTTGCCGGTGAGCACGGGCCAGACGTAAGTACCGAATCGGGCGAACTCGCTGCGGATTTCTTCGGGCCCATAAGGCGTCACGTAATTGCAGAACCGCCGGCCCAGCAGTTCACCGGCGCCGTTGATCACCTCGAGCTCGAACTGCACCTTGGCGCAGCCGGGCGTCCATGCGGCCAACACGGATTCGATGGCCGTGGGCTCCAGCAGATCGTCAGCGTCAAGAAAAAGCACGATGTCGCCGGTGCTGACCTCGAAACCGTGGTTGGTGGCCGCGATCTGCCCACGGTTGGGCTGGTCGACCAGCGTGATGCGCTCGCCAAAGCCCTGCAGCACCGCGAGGGAGCCATCGGTCGATCCGTCGTTAACGACCACCACTTGCTCTGGCGGACGTGTCTGCGCGAGCACGCTGCCGATGGAAAGGGCCACGTACCGCTCATAGTTGTAGCAGGTGATGACAACGCTGACGCTGGGGGAAGAAGCTGGGTTCATGAGGATGCGCTCGCCGCGGGCGGCATGAATCTGCGGGGGGTCGCTGGTGCTTCATGGGTTGGCATGTCCACCGCACCTGGCCCTGCGGCGATGGTCCGGCGTGGCCACATGGCACCGACCAAAAACAACTGCAGCAGGGCTTCCGGCGCCAGCAGATTGCCGCCGAGCATGTACCACTGCAAAACCAGCACCGCCCTGATCCGCGTGGGAAGCCAGGGGCGCGTCACCGCGTTCGCGATGAGCGCCGCAAACGCAAGCCAGCCGATGATGCCGTATTCGAACATCACCTTGCCGTAGGTGGTCTCGCAGGCGCCCGACAACTTCTGGGTGGTGCCCGGCCCGTGGCCCAGCAGTGCCGCCCAGCTTTGCGATTCGATCTGGTCCGCAACCACCTTGGCCGGCGAGACAAACCGGCAGTAGGCGCTGCTGTAGGGCGACGTAAATTCAGAGACGCGGCCCAAGGTATACGACAGGTTGAGAGCCTCGCCGAACAACAGGTAGAAGACCACGGCCGCCGCCAGCACGCCGATCACCCGTAGCACGGTCTGCCGGCCAAAGGGAAAGAACAACGCCAGGATCAGCGTGATGGGACCCGAGCCGGAGTAGGACACGATCACGCCCATGCCGAAGAGCGCCATCAGCCATTTGCGCTTGAAGAAGCTCCATTCGCAGATCAGCGCGAAGGCCATGATGAACGAGAAGCCCGAAGCCTCCCGCAGGAAAAAGCCGTTCGACTTGATGACCGTGTCGGCATGGTTCGTGGTGTTGTATTCGCCCGATCCGCGGATCGCCATCGGGATGTATTCCGTGAAGTCGAAAAGCCACGGGAAGCGCACGACGAACTGCGCGTAGAACTGAACGATGCCGCACACCGCCAGGACGGCGGCGAACACGATGTAGGCCTTCATGAACCACCGCCACCAATGTTCGGTATCGAACTCCGGCTTCACCTCGAGCACGGTCGGCAGGTAGATGAGGCACAACAGCGCCATGGAGCCGAGAGAGGCCAATTGGCGCACGTCCAGGGTGTAGTTGACGACAAAGCTGACGCAGGCAATGGTGACCACGCCGACGTACAACATGGCGCCACGCAGGCTCAGCCGGGCGATGTTCTTGAACAACATCACCGCGACCACGACGTACAGGGCCACCAGCGCCGGACTGACGGAATATGCGGCGCTGACCCGCAGGCCGAAGCGGTCGATCAGCGTCATGGCGGTGAGCGCAAAGATGAATGCCAGCTTCAGGGCCAGCGGCATCGCCGACGCAGACGTCTTTTCGGTGCCAGGACCGGCCGCGGCGCCGTCAAGCGGGCCAGCCCCTGTGGCCGCGCCGACGAGGTCGCCGGCCTGGCGTGGGGGCTTGGCCCGCCAGGCGTTGTAGCCGGTGGCGACGCTCATTTCTGCCAGACCCGGATGTGCTTGACCAGCAGCTTGGCCGGGAAGATCTCGGGGCCGGCTGGCGCACCCGGCCACTTGCCACCGACGGCCAGGTTCAGCAACACATGGGCAGGCCCACCGTCAGAGCCGTCGCGGTGCACCCAGCGGAAGCTGCGGTCGGCCACCAGCACGTCGTCGACGTAATGCCGGACACGGTCGGCGGTCCACTCCACCGCGAAGTCATGGAAATCGTCCTTGTAGTCGAAGCCCGGGCGGTAGCTCTTGTGCTGGTTCAGCAGCGAGGTGGCCACGTCGCCCTCTTCCTTCACGCCGCTGTGCAGAAAGTGAAAACTGTTGCGCGTGGTGTCGCGCCCGTTGTTCACGATCTCGAGGATGTCGATCTCGGGCGGCCATTTGCCGTCCTGCGGGTTGAGCCAGAAAGCCGGCCAGAGGCTGCGCGCGCCCGGTACCTTCATTCGGCATTCGAAATAACCGTACTGGCCCGACCACTTTGACCGCAGCATGCCGCTCTCGATGGTTCCGCTGGCCAACACGCCGCTCGGCGCGCGTGCCACCAGCGCCAGCGCGCCGTCCTCGAAGACGTGGTTGTCGTTGTCACGGTAGCGCTGCCACTCGTCGTTCAACGCGTCCTGCTTGCCGCCGTTGTAGATGTAGCGGGTAAAAAAAGCCTCGCGAAGCTGCGCGAGAGTGGTGACATTGGCGCCGAAGTCCCAGTTCTGCACCAGCCGGTAGCCCTTGTTTCGCATGGCGACCGGCAGGCGAGGCTCGTTGCGCGTGGCGCCGCCAGGTCCGGTGGCCGCGCAGGCAGCCAGCGGCACCGCGGCGGCGCCGGCCATCAGATGGCCAAGCACGGCACGCCGCGAAATGTCGGCCGCCAGCAATGGAACGCCCTGCCCCATCGATCCTTCCTTCGCAATGGCGTGACCGGAAAGGTGATCGGACGGGTAATCGGACGAGTAATCGGAATCTGGCCGCATGTTCATTTCCCCATCACCCGCGGGTCGGGCCGCCCGGCGGCAGCGCCAAAATCGGCCACGGCTCCCTGGTAGAGCTGCAGCGTCGCGCGGCCGATGTCGGCCCACGAACCGGCGATGGCGGCGGGGTCGCGGCGCGGACGCTGCACGATCGCATCCTGCATGGCCCGGGCCAGCGCGGGCACGTCGTCGGTCGCAATGAGGGCACCGTCGGCTCCTTCGCGGATGTCCTCGGCGAAGATGCCGACCCGGCTCGCAATCAGCCATTTGCCGAGCGACTTCACCAAAAAGTAAACACCGCTGGCATCGATCTGCCGGTACGGAAACACGAAGGAATCGGCCGCATCGAACAGCACGGCCATTTCTTCTTCTGACTGGCGCTCGGGCCGGATGTCGAACTGCGGCCCGACGCCCAGCTCCGCAATGCGGGCCAGGAGCGGCGCGATGTCCATGCGCGGGCGCCCCGCCACGATCACGCGCATTTCCGCGCGAACGGGGCCGGGCAATGCCGCCACGGCCTCGATCAGCAAGTCCAGACCCTTGTAGGGCTTGATCTCGCCGAAGAGGACGAACGTCCACCGCGGGTCGCGTGCGGCGGGCACGGCCGGCGTCGGCAAGGGCACGGCCAGCCGCAGCGGCCCATGCGGAATGACAGCGATCTTCTCCGCCGGCACGCCGCGGTCGATCAGCGCCTGGCGGCCCGAGCGCGTATGCACGATGAGGCGGTGCGCAAACCGCATCGGGCCGTCATGGCCCATGCGCTGCAGCCACGACATCTTCTGGCCGTTGAAAGGCACCGTGTCGTGCACCGTAAGAACCAAAGGACGCCAGCGGCAGATGAGGGACATGGCCAGCACATCGAGCGGCGGCACCACGATCCACTGGAAGTGCACCACGTCATGGCGTCCGGAACGCACCTTGCGCAGCAGGGTCATGAGCCCCGACAGGTGCGCCAGGCCCTTGGCCACCGGCTTCAGCTTGCCGGGCAGCCAGGTGGCGCCGTCCACACGGCGGTAAAAGAATGGGTCGGTGCGTTCCAGCGGAAGTTCCTGCCGGTCGCCGTCGCGGGTGGGCCGCGTGGCCCACATCACGTCCACACCTGCGGCGAGCAGGCCCTCGGTAAGGGCGGCATCGTAAGGCGCGGTGAACAGCGAGGGATCGACCTGCAATACATGCAAGCTAGGCTCTTTCAACATCTTCTTTCTTTTCTCCCCGCGAGGCAGGTGAAACGGCCGGCGCGACCGCTGCGGGTCGGCCTCATGGGCCGCCGATGGAGCCCAGGGGGGTGGCGCCAGACAGCTGCCAGCGGTTCTCCCGGACGAACAACATGCCTGCCAGAAAACCGGCGGCCCACCACAGGTGCATGACCGCGGCCGTAGGCCCGGCCAGCAGGCCGCAGACCGACTTTTCGCGCCAGGCGATCGACAGCGAAGTCAGCAGCAAAACGCCCGCATAGGCCAGCGGCCAGAGCAGCAGCCAGGGCAGCCAGGCCGCGAACACGAGTGCCAGCACCGAAACGACCAGATGCACCGGCAAGGCCAGCTGGCGCAGCCGCATCGACCCGGGATGCCGCCGCACGGTGCGCGAGCGGCCTCGGCCATAGGCGAAATACTGGCGCGCCAGACCAGCGATGGTGCTGCGGGGGTGGTAGCCGAGCCGGATGTCGGCGTCGAGGTAGATCTTGCTTCCCAGACTGCGTTGGCGGCAGTCGAGCTCGGCGTCTTCGTTATGGGTAAAGGTTTCGTCGTAGCCACCCGCGCGGCGGAACGATTCCATGCGGAACGCCGCATGGTGGCCATGGTCGACGTAGCCGCTGCGGCGCCCGCCGCGGTGCGCAGACCCGCCCGACCCCACCTTGGTGTCGGACGCCCAGGCCACCGCCCGCTGCACGCAGTTGTGGCCGGTCGAATCCATGGGCACCACCACCGCGTCGGCCCCCGTGCGGTCGAGCGACGCCAGCAGCATCCGGATGAAGCCCCGTGGATACTGCGCATGGGCGTCGCAGCGCACCAGGACCTGCACGCCATGGCCCAACTGCGACGCCGCAAGATTCACCGCCGCGCTCTGGATGCGCTTCGGGTTGTTCAGCCACTGCAGGCGCGGTTGGCGGGTGGCGAGCTGCTTGACGATGTCCAGCGTGCCGTCGGTGCTGCCACCGTCTACCACCACCAAAGAGACCTGTGCGTTTTGCGGGAGGTCGTCGCACAGGCTGGCGACCACGCCCTCGATGGTTCGGGCCTCGTTCAGCGTGGGGATCACCACCAGGACCTGGCGCACCCCGGCCTCGCCCGGTGCCGTCTCAATGGTCATTGATCATCACCCCGGCAAAACGCGTATGGCCCTTCTGCACCTGATGGACCAGCGTGTGGATGGCGTCCATCCGGCTCGTGCCGCGGCGGCCCATGACCAGCGCCGCACCGCACTTGGCGGCCAGCACGCGTGCGTCCGCGCCATGGCTGGCCGCGGGCGTGTCGACGATCACGTAGTCGAACTTGGCGCACATCTCAAGCATGAGCAGGCCGAAGGCGGGCCGCTGGACCAGCTCCAGCGGATTGGGCGGCATGGTGCCGACCGGCAGCACGAAAAGACCCGGCAGCGCAGGCAGCTCGTGGACGACGTCGGCGTCGGCCCGACCGGCCAGGATGTTGCTCAGGCCAGCGCCGCCCTGCAGCCCGAAGAGCTGGTGGAGCCGCGGCGTGCGCATGTCGGCATCGACCAGCAGCGTGCGCCCGCCCAGTTGGCTGAAGGCGATGGCGAGGTTGGCGGCGAAGAACGACTTGCCGTCACCCACATTGGGGCTCAGGACGGCCAGCGCGCGGCGCGGCTGGTCGGGAGCGAGCACGCCCATGAGCAGCTGGCTGCGCACGTCGCGGAAGATCTCCGCCTCGTCGCTGAACGGATCGAGGGCCACGATCAGCTCATCGTTGAGCGCGGACATCGCACCCTCGGCGGCGTACGGGTAGTGAAACTGCTGCGACAGCGCCCAGACGACATCGTCGCGGCTGGCCAGCTTGAGCGCGATGGCCGCCTCACCGAAGTGCATGTGGTGCTCGCGCTGGTGCTTCAGGATCTGATCGATCTGCGTCTGGTTCAGGTTGCGGGCTTCGCGGATGAAGTCGCCGATGGAGCGGCCAACCACCTGCTGGCGCCCGGCGTCCACTGCGGGGGGCAGTTCCATGGAAGATACGGTCTGGTCCTTGGCGTTCATCGCTTGCACATTGGTTTTGAAGTCCATGATGGTCTGGCCTGCGGTTCAGGGGCGACGGGCGCCGGTCAGCGGTGAGGTGAGGCGCAACCGCGAATGGCCGACCTTCTTGGTTTGCGCGTTGGCCGGCAGCACGCCCAGCAGGGGCAGCGCCAGGCCCTTCAGCACGTCCTGGTCGGTGCGGAGCCGGCGGTCGCGCAGCTCGCGCACCAGGGCCGCGCCCATGGCCAGCAGTGCCCCCACCAGGAAACCGATGGTCAGGGTCAGCCGCACGCGGGGCGAGGACGGATACGCGGGCGGTGTCGCCTGCTTCAGCACCGAGACATTGGTCTGGGTGGCCTGGCTTTCCACCGCCGTCTGGCTGGCCCGGGTCAGGATGGCCTCGTACGAACGCTGGGCGTTTTCGACATCGCGCTGGAGCACGGCGGACTCGTCGCGCTGGGTCTTGAGCTTCAGCAGCTTGCCGCGCTGCTCTTCCACCGCCGCCTGCAGTTGCGCCAGGCGGCCCTGGTTGACCTCGTTGTTGATGGCCAGGCTGCTCGCCACGCGCCGGGTTTCCGACGCAATGCCGGCGCGCAGCTGCGCCATGCGGGCGCGCAGCTCGGTCATTTCGGGGTGGTTCTCGCCCAGGCGGGTGCGCAGTTCGTCGGCCCGGGCTTCCGCCTTGGCCAGTTCGCTGCTCAGGCTCACCAGCACCGGGCTGTTGAACACCTCGGACATCTGCGAGGCATTGCGCGACGACTGGCTCTGGCGCCCGCCGGATTCATTGGCCACGGCCTGCAGCTGAACCAGCTGCGAAGTCAACTCCGACAGTTTGAGCGTCTCGACGTCGAGGCGTTCGTCGTTGGCAATGATGCCCTTCGACTGCTGGTAGGCGGACAGCTTGGCCTGCGCCTGCTCCAGGCTTTCGCGCAGTTGCTTGCCGCGTTCGTCGAAGAAACCGTTGTAGACCCGGGCCGGCTCCACGCGCAGCTCGAGCGTGGTGTCGATGTAGGCCTTCACATAGGCATTGGCCGCGGCGGCGGCAAAGGCGGCGTCGGGCGATGTATAGGCGACGGTGATCACGTTGGAGTCCCGCGACGGCATGACGTCCAGCTTGCTCGAAAGGTTGTCGGAGAGCCATGACTTGAAAGCGCCCTGGCCGTCGGTCGCCTTTTGCCACTGGGCGCGGCGGTCGGGGTCCTTGTCGAGGCCCAGGCTCTCGACTGCCCGCATCGCGACCCGTTCGCTTTGCAGCACGCTGACCTGGGTCGCCATGTAGCCGGCCGTGCCCATGCCGGGCAGCACCATGCCGGCGATCGGGTCCGGCGACTTGACGTCGAGAACGACCGATGCCGTCGCGGTGTACTGCGGCGTTCGCGTCAAGGTGAACGCGGCAACGGCTGCCACCGTGACCAACAGCACGGCGAGTGCAATGCGCCACCGGGCGCGGAGAGAAATGTAGACTTCAGTAAGGTTCATTTTTTCACCAGAAAACGGAGCTCGTTCAGCGAGCCAGGGGCGCGAAAATGCGCATTGTGACGCGCGGGTGCCCAACCTAAGTAACAGCATCCGAAAATGCTGCAGTGCAGCATTTTCCCGTAACCATAACCGATTCAGCGCTGATCGCCGAATTCCACACGGCGGCGCTTTGGATGCCAACCCCCACGATGTTACAAACCTTGCACCGCAACCGACAAGGCAGCGGCGATGGCATCGTCGCCAAACTCCTGCTGAATTCGCGGTTGGAGATGCGCGAGATCGGGCAGTGTGCGAAACCGGTGCGCAGCCTGGGCCAGCCCGGGTAGGTCGGGCGCCAACGCCATGAGTTCTCCGCCCACACGGGGTGCCGCCCATTTGAGAAACGGCGTTTCCACCGCGATCACCGGCACCGGCAGCGACACCGCATAGAAAAAGCTGCCGCTCACGATGGTGTTGTCGCCGGCATGCGAGATGACCACCGCACGGCTCTTCAGGATGGTGGCCTGCGCATCCGCCTCGCTCAACAGGCCGGGCCGGTAGAAGATGTTGGGGCGGTCGATGGCTTCGAGTTCCCGGCTGTACGCCATGTCGGAGATCGAACCGATGATCAGCAGGTTGCGGTCGGCCGGAAAGGCCTTGGCCAGCTCCAGGATCTGCTTATACCGCGCGATGCGACCGAAGGCCACGAAGAACTCGTCGGGCAGCGGCCGTTTCAGAGATGCCGGCAATCCGTCGGCCTCTCCACCCGAGGGCTCCGGCGCGGCGTGCGGGTACAGCGGATGCGGGCAGTAGATCCGACCGTTGTCCAGGTGGGCGCCGGAATGCACGTAGACCACGTCGAACAGGCGCTCATAACGGGCAAGGATGCGCTGCGCCAGGTGTTCCTGGCTCTTCAGGGTCGCGTGCGGGTAAAGGTTGTGCCGGAAGAACACGGTGCGGCGCGAGATGAACCCGGTGGCCAGGGTCTTGAGGAACACCTTGGCAACCCGAAGCCACGAGATTCTGTGGGTCCGCGGATGCAGGATGTCGTTCTCCATCCAGTTGAAAAAAGCCACGTCATAACGGCGCCGGTTCCAGCGCAGCACGTCGAGGATCGATTGCTTCACGCCCTGGAATTGCTTTACCTCACCGTAGCGTGAAAGCACTTCACGCATGCGGGCGACGTACAGGTTGTCGACGTTGCTGAACGGGGTGTAGGTGAAGCTCAGCTTTTTACCGGCTGGGGCTTGATCGAGAGGCTTGGGAAAGGCCATGGGCTTCAGACTTCCATCCGCTGGGCGGACACGACTCTGCCCGCGCGCCATTTTTCGTACTTGAAAAGGACCCACCGCGCCGCATAGATGGCCGGCTGATGGAACACCGAGACGATCTCCACGCCCGATTTCATGAGCGAGGTCGTCAAGATCTTTTCGGACATGATGGCAAAAGCCTTGGCTCGCATGGCCTCGGCATTGGCAGCGGTCAATGCAGCCCCCTTGCGCCATTGCGGCATGCCGGGCCGGCCGAACAGCCAGGCGACCAGGTGCTCGCGCAACGTGGCGTCCATGGCGGGCGCGAAAAACCGGTCTTCGTCCGTGCCGCCCGGCACCCACGCCATGATCTCTTCCATCGAAGCATGAACCTTCCAGTCGAGCGCGGTCAGTGCATTGCGGTTGAGGGTGAACAGGTAGGTGCAGATCCATTTGCGCAATGCGACGTCACGAAAGCTGAACGTTTCGCCGAACGTGGACAACTCGCCGCAGGCCATCGCCTTTCGCGCCTTGGCAACCCGGGCACTGCCCAGCGAGAACGCCAGCGCCTCGATCCTGCCCATGCGCCGGTGGTGGCAGAAGGTGTCGTTGCCAAAGATGACCGCGTCGATGCCGTCGAAGTCGGGCTGGGCCCGCAGGTGGTCAAGGCCGGTCTGCCAGGCGCCGAACTCATGCAGCACGTTGTTGCCTTGCAGCAGCGTCACGCCCGGCGGCACGGCCAGCTTCAATTGGCGGTTGTTCGTCACGACAACCAGCCGCGCGTGCCGGTCCACACGTTGCACGATGGCCTGGAAGCGCGCCAGCGCAGGGCCAGCGAATTCGTCGGAGTAGACGACCAGGATGGCCGCTGTCATGCGGTACGGCGAAGATGTCATGAAAGCTTCCTTCGCTTCGACTGGATGAGTTCCTGCAAGGTCGATCGGTTCAGGATCAGAAAGACGATGCCGACCATGACCACCAGTCCGGCCAGTTCCGGAATGGACACGTCATGGAACACGGCCCAGGACGCGCTCGCGACCAGCACCGACGTGTTGACGAGCAAGGCACGGTAGCTGCGGCCTCCGATCTTGGCGGCATAGCACAGCAACAGGCAGTCAAGCGCCATCCGCCCCGACCAGGCCAGCGCCGCCCCGATCACGCCGAAATAGCTCACCAGCACGAACAGCGCCCCCACGAAAGGAAGGAACTCGAACATGTGGATGCGCGCGGTGATGTTGGGCTGACCGCGGGCCTGCATGTAGCCGAAGGGAATGACCGCGATGGAATTGAACCAGGCGCCGCACAACAGGATGATGGCAATGATGGGCGAAGCGCTGCTGTGGGCTGCGCCAATCCAGAGTTCGAGCAGGTACTTGGCGGCAAAGATCGGCACCAGCACCATCGGCGTCATGAGGTTCAACGAACCATGCAGCAGCCGCTCGAAAAGATGACGGGCTTCCACGTCGGGAAGGCCTGAAAGCTTGGGGAAGGCCGCTCGCGCCAGCGCCCGCGGAATGATGCGCAGTTTGTCGGCCACCGAGAACGGCACGGCATAGAGGGCCACATCGGCGGCGCTGAGCTTGGCACCGATGATGAAGCGGTCCAATGCCTCCAGCACCGGGCTGATGATGCCGCTGACGGACGCCCAGCTCCCGTAGGCCAGCAATTTGCGGGCGATGGCCAGATCCCACTTCATGGGGCGGCCGAGGGGGAAGGCCATCTTC
>JAQGNA010000306.1 GCA_028292075.1 Rhodoferax sp.
CCAGCTGCACGCTCTCGAGCAGGTCGCGTCCGGCGGTGTGCTGGGCGCGGTCCATGAAGACGAAGTCCGCCGCGCGGCCGACCTCGATGAGTCCGCAGTTGAGCTTTCGAATGCGTGCCGTGTTGCCAGTCGCAAAGCAGAACACCAGCTCGGCCGGAATGTTGCCCAGGCTCGAGAGCAGGGCGATCATGCGCAGCATGCCAAGCGGCTGCACGCCCGAACCGGCCGGGCCGTCGGTGCCCAGAATCACCCGGTGAGGACATTTGAGCTGCAGCGCCGCCTGCGCCGCCGCGATGGCCACCCGCTCGTTGCCGTTGTGCACGATCTCGATGGCCCGCGACGACTTCTCGCACAGCTCGCACACATGGGCCTCGGGCAGCGAAGTGTGGCCGCCGTTGATGTGGCCGATGATGTCGGCGTCGGCCTCGAGCACCACGTCCTTGTCGATCAGGCCTGACCCCGGAATCGACGGCCCGCCGGTGTGGATGGTGCTTTGAATGCCGTACTTGCGCGCCCAGGCCACCATCTGCTGCGCCTCGTAGCCGGCCTTCACCGAGCCCAGGCCCACCTCGCCAAGCAGGCCCACGCCGGCCTCGGCCAGGTCCTTGAAGTCCTGCTCGACCATGCCCTTCTCGATGACCGGCGCACCGGCGATCACCTTCACGCCGCCGGGGCGAAAGTTGTCGAAAGCGCGCTGCGCGGTAATGGCCAGGGCCTTCAGGCCGACGATGTCCTTGGGTCGGCCGGGCAGGTGTACCTCGCCGGCCGAGATCATGGTGGTCACGCCGCCGTTCATGGTCGACTCGATCCAGCCGAGCTGGTTTTGCCGCGGTGTCCAGTCGCCGAACACCGGGTGGACATGGCTGTCGATGAGGCCCGGTGCGACGCAGGTCTGCCGGGCGTCGACCACGGTACGGGCCTCGCCGGTGTCGCAGTCCCTGGCCTTGCCCACCGCGGTGATCAGGCCGTCGACCACGACGATGGTGTCGGCATCCAGGATGGGGCGGTCGATGTCGCCCGACAGCAGCAGGCCGATGTTTTTAATGACGACTTTGCCGGACTTTGCGCCGGTGGCGATCTCTGCCATGGTGTGGTTCCTTTGTGTTTTCGGGTGGGCTGGGCGGGCGGTAGGGCGGTAGAGCTTTGGCTTTCAGGCGGTGACGGTGCGCAAGACAGCTTCGGTGACGAAGGCTTCCCAGTGCGCAACGGCTTCCGCCGCTTCGAGGTTTTCTCCGAGGAAGGCCGAAAGCGTGTGCCGGTTGGCAATGTAGAAGTAGGCCATCGACAGGATCATCAGGTAGACGTCGCGCGTTTGCAGGTCGGTGCGAAAGAGCTTCTGCGCCGCGCCCTCGGCCAGGATGCGCCCGACGATCGCGATGGCCGGCGACGAATATTCGCGCGCCTTCAGCGACTTGCCGATGTGGCGGCCCTTGTGCAGGTTCTCGGTGTTGAGCAGCGTGATGAATGCCGGGTTCTTGCGGTAATACCCCACCACGAAGTGGATGACCGCGCGCAGCGCTTCCACCGGCCGCCGCTCGTCGAGCACCAGCTTCGATTCGGCCTCGTTCATGCGCCGGTATGCGTCTTCGAGCACTTCGATGTACAGGCCTTCCTTGCTGCCGAAGTAGTAATAGATCATGCGGTCGTACGACCTGGCGGCGGTGGAGATTTTCTCGACGCTGCCGCCGTCGTAGCCGTGCTTGGCGAACACCTTGGTCGCGGCATGCAGGATGCTGTCGCGCGTGGCCTGGGCGTTCTGCTCGCGAATGCCGGGCTTGGCCGCCTTGCCCGTCCGCGCTGCCTGCGCCCTGGCCTTGGCGGCCTTGCTGACGGCGGGTTGCCGACCGGGTCGGAGGGGGCTGGTCATCGGTCGGTTCCTTGCTGGGTCAGACCGCGCGGCTTTGGTCGGAGAAGACCATGGCGCGGCCGTTGGCGGAGTGGCTGATCACGCCCATGGCCGGTGCAAGACCCATGCCGTTTGCACGCTCGGCAGTCGGTTCTCGTCGAAGGCGCGCATCGGCAGAATTCTCCTGGCAAGGTTGATGCTTGGTGCTTGATGGCAGAGGTCCGCATGTCGTTTAATTGTTGCGACGCACGGGCCCTTGTGCTAAATTTCAAAACACAAAAATGTAGCGTTCACCACATTTCCGTTCAGGGAATGCTACATAAGTTGAGAACCCGGTACAAGTCTTTCTTCCACCCGAACCGGCTTGCCGACCACGATGACAGAACACACCAAGACCGATGGCCTGCCCGCGATGGAGGCGGCCGCCTCGCCGCAGGTTCTCGAGCGGGCACGGCCGCGCAACGACCGCATGACCACCGACAAGATCGAGTGCAACGCCTGCCCGGTGCTGTGCCAGATCTCCGACGGCCGCAGCGGCGCCTGCGACCGCTATGCCAACCGCGCCGGCACTTTGGTGCGGGTCGATCCGGTGGTTCTGCTGCGCCGCGCCCTGGACGGCACCACCACGCCCCTGGTGGCCTTCGCGGACCGGGCGGCGGAGTCCTCATCTGCTGACGAGTCCGCTGTCACCGCGAACGAGAACGCCCCCGACTGGAACGGCGACCTGCTGCGTGCCGACGAGATCTTCGTCACCGGCGTCGGCGCCTCCACCACCTACCCCGACTACAAACCCGCGCCTTTCATCGTCGCTTCGGTGGCACAGGGCGTGGACATGGTCACCGTGGTCACCGAAGGCATCTTCAGCTACTGCAGCTACAAGGTCAAGATCGACACCGACCGCTACCTCGGCCCCGAGCAGGCCAACGTGCGCTGCAAGGGCGAAGTGGTGGGCCATGTGACCACCGCTGAATACGGCTCGCAGATGCTGTCGCTTGGTGGCGTGCATCACCTCACGGGCGGCAGCAAGAAGGAAGGCCGCGTCACCGTTCAGATGATGGAGGCGCTGGGCAACAAGCAGGCGGTGGAGCTGACCATCGACGGCGGCTCCCAGGTGGTCGTCCAGGCTGGCCGGGCGCCCATCGTGAATGGCGTGGAGGAGCAACGCATGCGGGTGGGCTGCGGCTCGGCGGCCATCGGCATCTTCGCAAAGCAGCTGTTCGGCGAGGCCGACGAGGTGGTGGTGGTCGACGACCACATCACCGGCGTGCTCACCGAGCACCAGGCTGGCCGCTGCCTCGACATGCCGCGTTCCGGCATCCAGATGCGGGGGCGCAAGTCCACGCCAGGGCGCTATTTTCAGGTGGCCAACCCGGGCACCGGATGGGGCGGCACCGACATCGCCGACCCGTTGTCCATCATCGAGGGCTGGGACCCGGAGGCCGCCCGCCCCGGACTTCGCCTGTTGATGACTTCGACCACCGGCGAGCATGCCGCCTGGTACGTGCTGAACCATTCACTCGAGCCCGTGCCGGCACCCATGCCGGCGGCGGTGCAGCGCATCATCGAGCGCATCGGCGAGAACTGCGAGCCTTCGCTCTGCACGGTGCTGTTTCTCGGCGGTGCCGGCGGCAGCCTGCGCGCCGGCGTCACCGAGAACCCGGTGCTGCTCACACGCGCGATCAAGCAGGCGCTGGTGAACGTCACCTGCGGTGGCGCACCGGCTTATGTGTGGCCGGGTGGCGGCATCACGGTCATGGCCGACGTGCTGCGCATGCCCGACCGCAGCTTCGGCACGGTGCCGACGCCGGCCATCGTCGCGCCCATCGAGTTCAGCATGCGGCTCGATGACTTCGAGCGCCTGGGCGGCCACATGTCGCATGTGCGCAGCCTGGCCGAGGTGTTGCAAAGCGGTGCATGGCACAACGAGGGTGCGCCGACCGCCCGCTTATGGGCGCCCAACCCGGTGGCCAACCCCTGGCCTCTGGGCCAGCCGCCGTTGCTGGGCTGACCGCGACATGCCGGCCCAACGCAACCGCCTGCCCGATGGGCGCTGGCATTTTCAGCACGGTCCGATGGACATCGTGCTCGGCGCGGAAGGAGAAGCGCTGGCGGTGCAGCTGGCGCACGAAGCCGCCTGGCAACGCTTCTTCACGCTGCTGTCCGAGCTGGCGGCCGAACTGAAGGCGCTGCGCCAGCCGTTGCCCGCCGAGGGCCCGCTTCCCAAGGCCGGTGGCCGGCTCGACGGGCGCGTGGCGCGCCGCATGTGGGCGGCCTGCGCGCCCTACCGCGCGAGCTATATCACCCCCATGGCGGCGGTGGCCGGCGCCGTGGCGCAGGAGCTCATCGCCTGCTACCACCGGCCGGGGGTCGACCGGGCATGGGTCAACAACGGCGGCGACATCGCGCTCTACCTCACGCCGGGGCACAGCGTGCGCATCGGCCTGTTCGCCGACCTGGGCGTCTGGCAGCAGGCGGTGGCCGCTGCGGCCGCCGACCCCCAGGGGCTGCGCACCGACGCCCAGTGCGAAGTGGGCTACGAGTCGCCGGTGCGGGGCGTGGCCACCAGCGGCTGGCGCGGCCGCAGCTTCTCGCTCGGCATTGCCGACAGCGTGACGGTGCTGGCGGCCACCGCCGCCGAAGCCGACGCGGCCGCCACGGTGGTCGCCAATGCCGTCGACGTGGCCCACCCCGGCATCGTGCGGCGGCCGTCGAACACGCTGCGCGACGACTCCGACCTCGGCGGCATCGCCGTCACGGTGGAGGTGCCGCCACTGCCCGAGGCCTTGGTGCGCGAGGCGCTGGCGGCCGGCTTGGCCAAGGCCGAGGCGCTGCGGCTGGCCGGCGGGCTGTGGTCGGCCACGCTGGTCTGCCAGGGGCAATGGGCGCAAACCCGCAGCCCGGGCGGCGCCACTCCGACCGATACTTCGGCGCAGGGCGCGGCCCCGCCGCTTCGAGTTGGTTCAGTATTTGCTTAACGAAATTCAGCGAGCTTCTTCAACGATGTGCCACCCATGATCACGATCCGACGCGTCTTCACCCATGTGGAAGAAATCAACCACGAGTTCGGCCCCAGGGCCGCCGTACCGCTGCTCCGCGGCGCCATCGGCGTGGTGCTGACGAACCCGTTCGCCGGCCGCTACGAGCCCGATATCCTGCCCATGATGGACGCGTTGCAGCCGGTGGGCATCGACATGGCGCACCGCCTGCTCGCGGCCATGCGGCTGCCCATCGAGCGCATTGCGGGCTACGGCAAGGGCGCCGTGGTCGGCTCGGCTGGCGAGCTCGAGCATGGCGCGCTGTGGCACGTGCCCGGTGGCTATGCCATGCGTGAGCTGCTGGGCTGGAAGGGCGACCGCAACGCCTACAAGGCCGGCCAGCCCGAGGTGAAGACCGGCCAGCCCGGCAACGCCTTGTCCATCGTGCCGTCGACCAAGAAGGTGGGCGCGCCAGGCACCGCGCTCGACGTGCCGCTGACCCACATCAACGCCAGCTACGTTCGCAGCCATTTCGATGCCATGGAGGTGCGCGTGCCCGGCGCACCCGCGGCCGACGAGATCGTCTACATCCTCGCCATGTCATCGGGCGCGCGCGTGCATGCGCGGGTCGGCGGGCTCGAGCCCGAAGGCATCGCCCGCTGGGACGGCCTTCGTTAACCCCCAACCGACCGAAGAGAAAACCATGCTTGCCGACATTCGCAAAATCATTGTTCAGGTGGACGAGGTCCGTATCGAAATGGGCCAGGCGCTGAACCCGCCGACCCGCCGCGCGCTGGCCATGGCCGTCATCGCCAACCCCTATGCCGGCGCCTACGCCGAGAACCTGGACCAGCTGGTTGCCATCGGCGAGGAACTCGGAGGGTTGCTCGGCGCGCGCTGCATCGAGGCGCTCGGCATCGAGCCCGGTGCGGCCCACAGCTATGGCAAGGCCGCCATCGTGGGCGAGGCCGGCGAACTGGAACATGCGGCCGCGATCCTGCACCCCAAGCTGGGCGCGCCGCTGAGGCTGGCGGTGGAGAAGGGCGCGGCCCTGGTGCCGTCGGCCAAGAAAGTCGGCGGACTGGGCACGGCCATCGACGTGCCGCTGGGCCACAAGGACGCGGCTTACGTGCGCAGCCATTTCGACGCCATGGAAGCCCGCGTGGCCGACGCGCCGCGGGCCCGCGAGATCGTGGTGGCGGTGGTGGTCACCGACAGCGGACGTCCGCTCGCCCGCGTGGGTGGGCTGCGCGCCGAAGACATCGTCGGCCAGGACGGACTGCGGTAGGCTCCCGGGCTCTACGGGCGAGTTTTTCGAATCAATCTGTTCCTTCCAGGAGTTTTGCCATGAATGTGTTGCGTCCCCTGTTCTCCGCCGCCGCCGCGCTGGCCCTGTTGCCAGCGGTGCATGCCCAGGGCGTGATCAAGATCGGCGAGGTCAACAGCTGGAAGGCGCAGCCCGCTTTTCTCGAGCCCTACAAGAAGGGCATGGAGCTGGCGGTCGAGGAGATCAACGCCAAGGGCGGTGTGCTGGGCAAGAAGCTCGAGCTGGTGTTCCGCGACGACAACGCCAACCCCGGCGACGCCGTGCGCGTGGCCGAGGAGCTGGTGTCGCGCGAGAAGATCGACATCCTTACCGGCACGTTTTTGTCGAACACCGGCCTGGCCGTGGCCGACTTCGCCAAGCAGAAGAAGTTCTTCTTCCTGGCCGGTGAACCGCTTACCGAC
>JAQGNA010000331.1 GCA_028292075.1 Rhodoferax sp.
AGCGCGCCCATTGCCGTGACGATCAGGATGTGCCAGATCGACACGCCGAGCGACACGCCGGCCAGGTCTTCGGCCGAGGCATGGCCGGCCATCGCCACATCGACCACGTTCATGCCGACGGTGGCCAACTGCCCCACCAGAATGGGCCAGGCCAGTTTCCAGAGCGCGGCGATTTCAAGGTGGACGAGCGGGGAACGGAGGCGCTGCAGAGGCATCGGAAGCAGGGAGGCGATAAGGACGAGGGAACGGAAAAACCGAGCGATCGGTTCGAGGTCGCGCAGAGGGCGATACGGAAGGTGAGGACGCGCTACCCGAAGGCCAGGGCGGCGCGGAACCGCACTGTAAGCGATCGGCCGGCGCGGGTGGCGCGCTCAGTCGGGCGGCGGCAGCTTCTTCAGCGTGGCCCGCAGCGCGGCCTTTTCGGCCTGGCGTTGGCCGGATGCCGACTTGCGGTGGGCGCCGGCCTTGCGCTGTACCGCCGCCGCCACCAGCGGGTTGCGCGGCTTGGGGGCGGTCAGCTTCAGCTTGAACTTGCGGGCAGAACTCATGTGGCGGAAAAGGCTTGGGGGCTCACTTGCCGAACTTGACCAGGCCGGTAGAGAGAGCCGTGCCGCACACGATGATCAGGCCGCAGCCCACCATCCACGGCGTGAGGCTTTCGCCAAGGAACACCGCCCCGTAGAACACCGCGAACACCGGCACGGCGAAGGTCACCGTCAGGGCCTTGGCGGGCCCGACGTTGGCGATCAGCCGGAAGAACAGCACATAGGCCACGCCGGTGCACACCACGCCGACCACCAGCACCGCGAGCCAGGCCGACCAGCCCGGTGTCTGAGCGGGCCAGAACCAGAGCGCCGGCAGCGCCAGACCGATGGTCGCGCCGATCTGGCTGCCGGTGGCCGTGACCAGCGGCGGAATGCCGGTCAGGTAGCGCTTGGTGAAGCTGGCCGCAATGCCGTAGCACAGGCAGGCGGTCAGGCAGGCCATGACGGCCCAGCCGGACGAGGCGCCGCTGGCGTCGGCCTTGAAGCTGGCCTTGTTCCACGCCAGCAGCGCCACGCCCAGAAAGCCGATGGCCAGGCCGAGCGCCCGCGAGGCGCTGGGACGGTCGCGCAGCCAGAGCCAGGCGATCACCGCGCCGAACAGGGGCACCGTGGCGTTCAGGATCGACGACAGGCCGGTGGTAATGGAAAGCAGCGCAAACGAAAAGCAGGCGAACGGAATGCCGGAATTGAACACCCCGACCAGCAGCACCGGCTTCCAGTGGCGGGCCAGTTCGGGCATCTGTCCACGCATCCACAGCAGCGGAATGAGCGCGACCGATGCGATGGCGACCCGCACGGCGGCCGTCGGCAGTGCGCCGAATTCCACTGCCGCGGTTCGCATGAAGAGGAATGAGGCGCCCCAGATGGCGGCCAGCAGCACGAAGTCAACGACCCATGACTTGGGCAGCGCTGGTTTTTCGAGTACCGCGCTCATGCCCAGAGGCTTTCGCTGCTGGCCAGGGCCTTTTCCAGTCGCAGCAGCGTGGCCTTGCGCTCCAGGCCACCGGCATAGCCGGTCAGACTGCCGTCCGCGCCGACGACCCGGTGGCAAGGCACGACGATGCTGACCGGATTGCGGCCGACCGCGGTGCCCACGGCGCGCACGGCGTTCGGCAGGCCGATCCGCTCGCTGAGACCGCGATAGCTCAGCGTGCCGCCGCGCGGAATGGCCAGCAGGGCCTGCCAGACAGCCTGCTGGAAAGGCGTGCCACCGTGCAGGTCGAGTGGCAGATCGAAGGGCTCGTCCGCGCCGTCGAAATAGGCACGCAGCGCGGCGGCGGCGTGGTCCAGTACGGCATGCTGGCCAGCCTGGGGCCAGCGGGCGGCCACAGCTTCGGCCGGTTGGTGCCGCTGGCCATCGAACCACAGGCCGCAAAGCCCGCGGTCGGATGCGGCGGCGACGATGGGGCCGAGCGGGCTTTCGAATCGCCGTTGCACGGTGGAGGGATGGAAGTTCATGTGGGTTCTGCCTTTGGGGAAAGAGGGTCGTCGTTTGGCACCGTGGCGCGTCCGGTCGCTGGTAATTCGGCCCAGGCACGCAGCACGGCATAACTGCGCCATGGACGCCACGCCTGCGATGCCGCCTCGGCCGCGCGGGCCGGTTGGCGCTCGCCCTGCACGCCCAGGGCCTTGTGCAGGGCGACGTCGCCGGCGGGGAAGGCGTCGGGCCAGCGCAGGGCGCGCATCGCCACGTACTGCGCGGTCCAGTCGCCGATGCCGGGCAGCGTCTTGAGCGTTTCGATGGTGGCGGCCACGTCGGCACCCGCGTGCAGGCGGAGCCGGCCGTCGTGCATGGCCTGGGCCAGCGCCACGATGGCGGCCTGGCGCTGGCGCACGATGCCGAGCTGCCCTAGCGCCTCGCCGGCAGCGGCGCCCAGCGTGGCAATGGCGGCCGGCGTGGGGAACAGCCGCGACAGTTCGGACCAGGGGGTTTCGATGGGTGTGCCGAGGCGGTCCACCAGCCGCTGGGCCAGCGTGCGTGCGGCCGCCACCGTGATTTGCTGGCCGAGCACGGCGCGCACGGCCAGCTCGAAGCCGTCCACCGTGCCGGGTACGCGCAGGCCGGCGCCTTCGGGGAAGCGATGCCCCAGCACCTCGTGGATGGCGCCAGGATCGGCGTCGAGATCGAGCAAGGCGCGCACGCGGCGGATGACCTGGGGCAAGGCGGCCTGCAGCGATTCGCTGGTGGACAGCAGCGCCTGGTGGCGCACCGTGTCGAACTCGACGCGCAGCCAGCCTTCCGCGCGCACGCCCTGGTTCAGCACGGCCAGTGTGCGTCCCAGGGCTGGCGGTGCCCCTTCGTCGGCCACCCACTCGACCTGCGCCACGCGGCGTTTGCGAAAGAAGGCCAGCATCGCCGCGACGTCGTAGGGCGGCCTGTAGCCCAGGCGCACGGCGCGCCCGGTGCTCACGGCTGCGGAAGAAGCAACGCCGCCTTCACGCCGCAGTTGCGACGGATTCAGCCGGTAGTGGGCCACGAACGCGGCATTGAAACGCCGCACGCTGGCGAAGCCGCTGCTCGCTGCGACGAGCGGCATGGCGAGGTGGGTGTCGGCCAGCAACTGCTTGGCGGTGAGCAGGCGCCGCGTCTGCAGGTACTGCAGCGGCGAGATGCCGAACTGCGCCTCGAAGATGCGGCGCAGGTGGCGGCCGCTGATGCCCATGCGGACGGCCAGCGCTTCGGCCGAGGCCGGCGCGTCCGGCCAGGCGTCGGGTTCATCGAGCAGCCGCGCGGCCTGCTGCGCCAGGATGGCGGACGCATCCTGGATCGACCAGGCCTGCGTCTGCGGTGCCAGCTCGGGCCGGCAGCGCAGGCAGGGTCTGAAGCCCGCGCCTTCGGCTTGCGCCGCATGGTCGAAGAACCGGCAGTTCTCGCGCTTGGGCGTGCGCACGCTGCACACCGGGCGGCAATAGATGCCGGTGCTGGTGACGGCCGTGAAGAAGCGGCCGTCGAAGCGGGCGTCGCGCGTCTTGAGCGCGAGGTAGCACGCGTCCTCGTGGGCGGCGTCGACGGGTGGCGGGAAGGCTGGCATGTTGGAATGATACGCGGCGGGCGACGGTCGCTTGGCCGTTTCCGGACATGTGGCTGCGGCCGGAATCGGCTTTTCAATGCTGCGAAAATGCCGGCATGAAGAACCCCATTGTCGAAGTGCCCGCGACCCGATGGAGCGGTCAGCGTCCCGACGCCGCACTGACCGCCGCGCTCGAGGGCGGCGGTGTGCTGTACTTTCCCGGGCTCCGATTCTCGCTTTCGGACGCCGAAGCCGCGCTGCTGCGCCCCGACCTGCGTGACCCCAAGTCACGCAACATCAGCCAGCCGCCGGGCCAGGGAGACACGGTGAAAGGCGCCGTGGGTTCCGAAGCCGAGCTGGCCACGCTGGCCGGCATGATGCGGCGCTACCGCGAGCAGGCGGTCGGCCTGGTGGGCGACCTGTTTCCCGGTTACAGCCAGCATTTGCGGCTCGAGCCCACCAGCTACCGCCCGACCGAAGTCGAGTCGCGCCAGCAGTCGTGGCGCGCCGACGACAAGCGCCTGCATGTGGACGCGTTCCCGTCGCGGCCGAACCGGGGCGAACGCATCCTGCGCGTGTTCTCCAACCTCAATCCGGCTGGTGTGCCGCGGCTGTGGCGGGTGGGCGAGCCCTTCGAGGCGATGGCGGCGCGGTTCATGCCCTGCGTCAAGCCTTACCGTGCCTGGCAGGCGTCCCTGTTGCAAAAGGCGCGCGTGACCAAGTCGCTTCGCAGCGAATACGACCACATGATGTTGCAGCTGCACGACCTGATGAAGCAGGACGCGGGCTACCAGCGCGATGCCGACCAGCTGGAGATGCCCTTTGCCGCGGGCAGCAGCTGGGTCTGTTTTTCAGACCAGACGCTGCATGCCGTCTACAGCGGCCAGTTCATGATGGAGCAGACCTTCTTCATGGCACCCCGCTACCAGAATCATCCGGAGCGCAGTCCCCTCGGCATCCTGTCGCGGCTGGCCGGGCGGCCACTCGCGGGGGCGCCGCTGTGAGAGAACTGCCCAAGCGTTGTGCGGCCGCTGCAGGCGCAGTGCGCACCAGGAGCGACTGTCCAACAGAACCGCGGGCAGCACCACCTACAAGTTGAACAGCACGGTGAACAAAATCATGTTCAATTCCCGGGGACAGACCGATATTCCGAGCGCGGCCGAAGGCATATTCGTCGCGAGTTACGTGCCCAGTGCGGCGTTGATGAGCAGTTACGGGGTCAACATCTGCGTCGACCGGTTGGGGCGGAGTCGCTCCGTGGCTACAGCGGTGACAAGCAGCGCCGCCACTGGCGCTCTGAACTGCGGTACCTACTGAGCAACGGGCACCGTGGCCAGGGGCCCCTGACAGCTTGTAGCCCCGATCAAGCCCGCCGGTACAACCGCGCCCAGTGCGCCAG
Source organism: Rhodoferax sp. (assembly GCA_028292075.1). The sequence goes on from JAQGNA010000331.1 coordinate 4,956, forward strand.
CCGTGACGCGTGCTCGGGCAGCACTTCGTCCCAGCTGAAACGCCATTCCCAAAAGCCATCACCCACACCGGGCAGGTTCATGCGGTGGCTG
>JAQGNA010000464.1 GCA_028292075.1 Rhodoferax sp.
CGATGTACACCGAAAGCTCGGCCACGTCGCCTGCCTCGAACACCGGAATTCCCAGCGCCTGGAGCCGCTCGGTCGAGGCTTCGGAGCTGGAGACCGCGCCCTTGATCCGGTCCTTGATGGTGGCCAGCGCGTCGATGAACTTGTTGACGGTGGAGCCCGTGCCGACGCCGACAAGCTCGCCGGGCACGACATAGTCGAGCGCGGCAAGGCCGACAAGGGTCTTCAGGGCATCTTGCGACAGACCGGAGGGCGCAGCGACAGGTGCACTGACAGCTGCACTGGCAGGCGCATGGAGGGGCGTGGGTGCGGCGGATGGAGAAAGGTTGGTGCTCATCTGGGAAAATCGGGTTTTGCTGATGTTACGAGCCCAATTATCCGATGTCACTCCTCCCCTACGCCCTGGCCCGTCCCTTTCTGTTCGGCATGGACGCCGAAGCGGCGCATGAGCTCACGCTCGACACCCTGGCCCGCGTGCAAGGAACGCCACTGCAGTGGGCCTACCGGCAGACGCGGGTCGAAGATCCGGTCATCCTCGCCGGCCTGCGCTTTCCGAACCGGGTCGGCCTGGCGGCGGGTCTCGACAAGAACGCACGTTGCATCGACGCTTTCGCGGCCATGGGATTCGGCTTTGCCGAGGTCGGCACCGTCACGCCCAAGGGCCAGCCCGGCAACCCGAAGCCGCGCATGTTCCGCCTGCCCCAGCGCCAGGCGCTGATCAACCGCCTTGGTTTCAACAACGAGGGCCTCGACGCGTTTCTGGTGAACGTGCAGCGCTCCAGCTTCCGCCAGGCCGGCGCGGGGGCAAGGGCCGGCTCGGGTGGCAAGGCCTTGCCGATGCTGCTGGGCCTGAACATCGGAAAGAACGCGGCCACCCCCATCGAGCAGGCGACGTCCGACTACCTGATTGCGCTGGACGGCGTCTATCCGCATGCCGACTACGTCACAGTCAACATTTCCAGCCCGAACACCAAGAACCTGCGCGCACTGCAGAGCGACGAAGCGCTCGACAGCCTGCTCTCGGCGGTGGCCGAGCGGCGCGAAACGCTGGCTTCGCGGCACGGCAGGCGGGTGCCGATTTTTGTCAAGATCGCACCCGACCTCACGCCCGAGCAGGTCGATGTGATCGCCGCCACGCTGCAGCGCCATGCCATGGACGGCGTGGTCGCCACGAACACCACCATCGCCCGCGACGCGGTGGCGGGCCTGCCGCATGCCGAAGAAGCCGGCGGGCTGAGCGGTGCGCCGGTGCTGGAGGCGAGCAACCGGGTCATCCGCCAATTGCGCACGGCCCTCGGACCGGCCTTTCCGATCATCGGCGTCGGTGGCATCCTGAGCGCCGACGATGCCGTCGCCAAGATCGGGGCCGGCGCCGACGTGGTGCAAATCTACACCGGCCTCATCTACCAGGGCCCGGCGCTGGTGCGGCAGGCCGCCGAAGCCCTGCGCCAGCGCGCTCCCCGCCGCTAAGCCGCCCGACCCGACCCGGCCCGGTCGGGCCGTCGATCCGTCGATCCGTCGATCCGTCGATTCGGGGGGCATTGAACACCTCTTCACGCGCCGGCGCAGACCGGTTCACAATGGTTGCTGCACCGCATCATTCCATGCGGCGCCGAGCCTGCAGGCCATGCCTCGCGGGTCAACCATCCAGAGGGGAACATGCACCTTCCGATGTCTTTCCTGTGGCCACAGTACCTGTGGCTGCTGCTCGCACTGCCGCTGATGGTGGCCGCCTACCTCTGGTTGCTGCGGCGAAAGAAGACCGGGGCATTGCGTTTCTCGAGCCTTGCCAGCGTGCGACTGGCCATGGGCGGCCTGCATTGGCGCCGCCACCTTCCGCCAGCGCTGCTGCTGGTGGCGGTTGCGGTGCTGACCGTCGCGGCGGCACGCCCTATGGCCTCGGTCCGCCTGCCGTCCGACCATGCCACCATCATCCTCGCCATGGACGTGTCGCTGAGCATGCGGGCCGGCGACGTCAAGCCGACACGGCTGGCCGCGGCACAAGAGGCGGCCAAGGCCTTCCTGAAGGAACTGCCGCGGAATGTGAAAGTGGGCATCGTCACCTTCGCGGGATCGGCCCAGGTGGTGCAGCCGGCCACCTTCAGCCGCGAAGACCTGGTCAACGCCATCGACAAATTCCAGATGCAGATGGGCACGGCGGTCGGTAGCGGCATCGTGGTGGCGTTGTCGGAGCTGTTTCCCGACGAAGGCATCGACCTTGGCGAAATGACCTACGGCGAGCGTCGCCAACGCGGCAAGAGCCTCGACCAGTCGACCCAGCCGACCAAGGGGCCGAAGAAGGAATTCAAGCCGGTTGCGGCAGGCTCGAACGGCTCGGCGGCGGTGATTCTGCTGACCGACGGCCGGCGCACCACCGGCGTCGACACGCAGGAGGCGGCCAAGATGGCCGCGGACCACGGCGTGCGGGTGTACTCGGTGGGCCTCGGCACGGTGGACGGCGAGGTGGCCAGCTCGGAAGGCTGGGCCATGTACCTGCGGCTCGACGAGACCAGCCTCAAGGCCGTGGCCGCCACGACCCAGGGAGAATACTTCTACGCCGGCACGGCCGAGAACCTGCGGACGGTGTACGAGCACCTGAGTTCCCGCCTGCGCGTAGAGAAGCGGGAAACAGAGCTGTCCGGCCTGCTGGCGCTGGCCGCGGCGCTGCTGGCCACGAGCGCGGCCGGGCTGTCGCTGTGGTGGTTCAACCGCTCAATCTAGGCTGCCATCACGAAGGCGGCAAGGGGCCAAGGGGCGCCAGGTCAGCAGCAACCGGCAAACATGCCATGGCGGTAGAACGGCGCCAGGTCTTCGGAAAGCGCGTCGAGGGTGGCACGCCATGCGGCCGAGGCCTCGGGCTGCTCGGCGATGCGGGCGCGCACCTCGGCCGTCAGCGCGGCGCGCAGCACCGCCTCGTCCACGCCGGTCACGCGGCCGCCCCGGACCACGGTTCGGCCGGCCACCCTCACCTCGTCGATGTGACTGCCGTTGCCCCGGGCCAGCAGCAGGTCGAGTGGATCGACGTCGGGCCGCAGCGCATCATCGTCGAGCCGGTCCCAATCGAGCGTGACCAGGTCGGCCGGCTCGCCCACGGCGATGCGGCCTCCCACCGGCGCGTGGTCGGGCTGGGCTCCCTGCACGCTGCGGCGGCCGTGCTGGGCCGCAAAAGCCCAGAGTTGCCCGCGGCTCACCTGCTCCTCGAAGCCCCAACCACGGTGCAGCTGGTAGGCGAGCCGCATCTCGCGCAGGGCGTCGTCGTCCTCGTCGAGGGCCGAGCCGTCAAGCCCCATGGCCACGCGGCACCCCTGCCGCAGCATTTCGGCCAGCGGTGCGATGCCCGACTTGAGCGCCAGGTTGGAACTGGTATTGACCGCGATGGTCACGCCACGCTCCGCCAGCAAGGCCAGTTCGTCCGGACGGGCCCAGGTGCAGTGCGCCAGCGTCAGGCGCGGGCTCAACAGGCCGATGGCGTCCAGGTAGGCCACGATCCCGCCGGGGTGCGCCGCATCGGCCCACTGGCGCTGGTAGGGCGTCTCCAGCAGGTGCATGTGAACGGGGCGACCACGGTCGGCGGAGGCCTGGGCAATGGCGGCCAGCAGCGGCTCGCTGCACCAGTGCACTGCCGTCGGCCCGTACTGCACCGCCATGTGGGCGGCGAGGCTGCCGCCTTCCGCTGCCGCCACCTGTTGCGCCACCTCTTCGACCAGCGCGATCTGGGCGGCCGGCGCCCCGGCGCGGGCCGACAAGCGCGACGCAACCGTCTCGCGGATGCCCGGCCTCAGTGCGGCCAGCACGCGCGCGTCGTCGCAATAGGCGATGCCCTGGCGGTCGCGCATGGCCACCGCGAACCCGACCTGCACGCCCACATCGCGGGCGGCCCGGGCCACCGCCTGGGCTTCGTCCACATAACTCGTCAGGCCCTGCACCCGGGTGTAGTGCACCATCAGCCGGGCGACGCCGTTGCGCACCGATCGCGCGAAAGACGTGGCGGCGCACAGGTAGGCGTCGGCACCGGGCGCCACGCTGGCATACGGCAGCCATGTCTCCAGTGGTTGACCGAAGGCACCGAGGGTGGCGGTGCGGAAGGTGCGGCCGTGGTCGTGCGCATTGGTCAGGGCCGGCAGAATCAACCGGCGCGGGCCGACAGGTGGCCCCGGCAGCGGTTCGATGGCGGCGATCAGCCCGTGCTCCACCACCAACCGCTGGTTGGCCAGGGCGGGGCTGCGGCCAGGATCGGCGAGCAACCAGGCGCAATCGAGCAGGGTGGTCCGCATGCGTGCTTTGCCTCGTACCGGCTTCAGGCTGCCAGCATCCGCGCAACGCGGGCGCCGATGGCGAGCGAACTCGTAAGCCCCGGCGACTCGATGCCAAAAAGGTTGACCAGGTTGGCCAGGCCATGGTCGGCCGGCCCCTGGATCACAAAATCATGCGCTGGCTCGTGCGGCGCCTGAATCTTCGGCCGAATGCCGGCATAGCCGGGAATGAGCGCGCCGTCGGCAAGGCCGGGCCAGTACTTGCGCACCTCGGCGTAAAAGGCCTCGCCGCGTGCCGGGTCGACCACCAGGTCATCGGGCGAATCGACCCACTGCACGTCGGGACCGAACTTGGCCTGCCCGCCCAGGTCGAGCGTCAGGTGCACGCCCAGGCCCGCCGCTTCCG
>JAQGNA010000745.1 GCA_028292075.1 Rhodoferax sp.
GCGGCCGCCTTCGTGGTCGACGCAGATCAGCAGGTCCTCACGCACGGACTTGATCTCACGGCAGAGCGAGGTCAGCTGCTCGCGGCCCTGCCAGTTGCGCGCGAACAGGATCACGCCGCCGGTCAGCGGGTGCCGCAGGCGTTCGCGGTCGGCTGCGACGAGACTGGTGCCGGCGATATCGAGGATGACGGGGGCGTGTTGGTTCATGGTGATGTTGGTCGTCAAATCAGCCGCTGGCCCAGGAAACACCTGCACTAGCCGCTATGAAATCAATCGTATTCAGGGTCCCATGGGCGTTTGCCGCTCCACGACGACGAAGCTCGCCGCGTATTCGCTCTCGTCGGTGACGGTGACATGGGCGCTGAGCTTCTGCGCCTCGAACCAGGCCTTGAGTTCGCCGTGCAGCACGATCACCGGCTGGCCGCTCTTCAGGTTGCCGATCTCGCAGAGTCGCCAGGTCATGGGCATGCGCATGCCCATGCCGATGGCCTTGCTGAAGGCCTCCTTGGCGCTGAAGCGCGTGGCCAGGTAGCGCACGCCGCGTTCGGGCCAGCGGGCGCCACGGGCCCGCCAGGTGGTGAGTTCGGCTTCGCTCAAGATCTTTTCGGCGAAGCGGTCGCCGTGGCGCGCCAGGCTGGCGCGGATGCGGCGGATGTCGCAGATGTCGGTACCGATGCCGTAGATCATGGTCGCGGTGTGGGTGGGTTGCCGAACATCACGCGCCGAAGATCACGCTTCTTCGATGCAGCGCAGGTACTCGCGCACCGTGGCTGCGTAGCCGAGCTCCAGTGCATCGGCGATGAGGGCATGGCCGATCGACACCTCTTGCACCGCAGGGCAGGCGCGCAAAAAGGCCGTGAGGTTGTCGCGGCTCAGGTCGTGGCCGGCATTGACGCCCAGGCCGGCCGCAGCGGCGGCACGGGTGGCATCGGCGAAGCGGGCCAGCACTTCGTCTTGCCGGTCGGTTCCGAAGGCGCTGGCATAGCTTTCGGTGTAAAGCTCGACGCGGTCCGCACCCACGGCCTTGGCCGCGGCCATCGCGTCAGGCAACGGGTCCATGAACAGGCTGACCCGCACGCCCAGCGACTGCGCTTCTGCAATCAGCGGGCGCAGGCGCTCGCCGTCCTGGGCCAGGTTCCAGCCGTGGTCGCTGGTGAACTGGTCTTCACTGTCCGGCACGAAGGTGCACTGCGTGGGCCTCACGTCACGGATGAAGCCCATCAGGTTCTGGAACGGATTGCCCTCGATGTTGAACTCGCGGCCGGGCCACTGGCGCATCAGCGTGGCCAGTTCAGGCACGTCGCTGGCGCGGATGTGCCGCTCGTCCGGCCGCGGGTGCACGGTGATGCCATGCGCGCCGGCTTGCAGGCACAGCGTGGCCGCGCGGCTGACGCTCGGAATGCCCAGGTGGCGGGTGTTGCGCACCAGCGCGACCTTGTTGATGTTGACGGAGAGAGCGGTGGTGGCGGTCATGGCGGTCATGGCATTCAGGTCGGTCGGGCATTCAGGGACATGGACGGGCTCAGAACGATTGCAGGTCGATCATGAGGCGGCGCGTATGCAGCGTGGCCACCCCGCAATGGTAGTGCAGCAAGGCCCGCAGCTGTGGCTTCAGGCCGTTGGCGACCTCGGCGCAGGCGCGCAGGGTGGCCGTGAACGGCGCGCCGTCCTGCAGGCCGCGCTGCAGCGAACGCCACTGTGCCCCCGACAGGCTGGCCCGGTCGTCCGAATGGCTTTGCCGCAAGCCGCCTTCGGGCACCAGGCTGTAGCGCTCGTCGTCATCGAGTGGCGACATGGTGAGCGTTTGCGCGTCGAGCAGCGGCAGAAGGCCGATCTCGCGCAGCAGCAGCAGCTCGAAGGCCCGCAGCGCCGGCTCCAGCGCCTCGCCGTGCTCAGAGGCCAGCACCTGCACCACGGCGGAGTAAGCGTCGAACAGCACCTCGTGCGGATCGTCGCGCGCCAGCAGGCGCATCAGCAATTCGTTGAGGTAGAGCCCGGACAGCAGCGCATCGCCCGTGGGCATGACATGGCCGCCCACCCACTCGGCGCCCTTCAGGTTGCGGATCTCCGCCTCACCGCCGAAGGTGACCCTCAGCGGCTGCAACGGCAGCAAGATGGGTCGAAAGTTGGAACTCGGCTTCTTCGCTCCCTTGGCCACCAGCGCCACCCGCCCCTGGCTGCGCGTGAACACGTCGAGGATCAGGCTCGACTCGCTCCAGTCGTACCGGTGCAGGACGTAGGCGGGTTCTTCGTGCGAGCGTTTGGTGGCCATGTCGTGTTGAATTTACCTGAGTCGCTGGGGCTGGTCGTGGGGACCTTCGACAAGCTCAGGACGAACGGGGGATGGGACCTTCGACGAGCTCAGGATGAACGGGGGATGGGACCTTCGACGAGTTCAGGACGAATGGGGGATGGGGCCTTCGACAAGCTCAGGACGAATGGGAGTGGGGCCTTCGACGAGCTCAGAATGAACGGGTGATGGGGCCTTCGACCAGCTCAGGATGAACCGATGAGAGACCTTGATCGGCTCCGGGCTACCGAACAGGGCGCTTCGACAAGCTCAGCACGAACGGCCATTGGGGAACGGTCAGCAGTGAACGGGCCGGCCTTCATGCCACGATGCCGCAGAAGCCGCTCCGCCGGGCACCAGCATCGCCCGCTCCAACCAGTCCCGAGTTGATCGAAAAGCGGGTTGGGAGATGCACGAAGTGAGCGACTTGGCGGTGCGCCTATTCATATCCGAAGCTGCGAACCCGTGCCTCGTCGTCTGCCCAACCCGAACGCACCTTGACCCACATCTCGATGAATACCTTGGCATCGAGGGCCTTCTCCAGTTCGACCCGCGTCTCCATGCCGATGCGCTTGATGCGTTCGCCCTTATCGCCGATCACCATGGCCTTGTGGCCGTCGCGTTCGACGACGATGGTGGCGGCGATGCGCAACAGGCGCTTCTGCCCTTTACGGGCGGGCGGCTCTTCTTCGAATTTGTCGATGACGATGGTCGAGGTGTAGGGCAATTCGTCGCCGGTCAGGCGGAAGAGCTTCTCGCGCACCGTTTCAGAGGCGAGAAACTTTTCGCTGCGGTCGGTCAACTCGTCTTCGGCGTACATCCAGGCCTGCTGCGGAAGAAACTTGGCGCAGATGTCGAACAGGCGCTCGACGTCCTTGGCGTTCTTGGCCGACATCGGCACGAATTCGGCAAAGGCATGGCGCTCGTGCATGGTCTTGAGCCATGGCGCAATCTCGGCACGGCGGTGGATGTTGTCCAGCTTGTTGGCAATCAGCAGCACCGGAATGTCCTGCTTCAGGAGCGACAGCACCTTGGCGTCGGCCAGCGTGAAGCTGCCTGCCTCCACCACGAACAGAATGAGATCGACATCGCCCACAGCACCGACCACGGTCTTGTTGAGCGAGCGATTCAGCGCGTTGTTGTGGTGGGTCTGGAAGCCGGGCGTGTCGACGAACACGAACTGCGTCGCACCGCGGGTGCGCATGCCGGTGATGCGGTGCCGGGTCGTCTGCGCCTTGCGTGAGGTGATGCTGATCTTTTGGCCGACCAGGGCGTTCAGCAAGGTCGACTTGCCGACGTTGGGCTTGCCCACGATGGCCACCAGGCCGCAATGCTGCTCTGCCACGGGGACGAGGCTGTCGCCAGGCGGCTTCTTCAGCGTCGACAGCATGCCGTCGATGGCACTCAACTGCTCGTCGATGCTTGGCGTAGACGCAGACGTGGACGTGGACGCAGTGGTGGACGTGGAAGTCGGCGCAGAAGCGGACACAACGGGCTGCGCCTGCTCTGGCTCGGGCGGCTCGGCGGGAGGGGTGTTTTCGATCGGATTCATGGGGCTTTCACCTTGGAGGTTAGCGCTTGGAGTTCAGTTTAGCCAGCATGGCGGCCGCGGCCGCCTGTTCGCCAGCGCGTCGGGAGCCGCCGATGCCGCGTTCGACCAGCCCCAACTCGACAATTTCGCATTCCACGTCGAAGGTCTGCCGGTGCGCCGCACCAAGCGTGCTGACCACGCGGTACGCCGGCAGTTTCATCTTGCGACCCTGCAGCCACTCCTGCAACTCGGTCTTCGAGTCCTTGGCGGTGGCCGCCAGTTCGGCGTCGATGGTGACCGCCTGGAAAATGCGGTGGACCAGCGCTTCGGCCGCTTCATAGCCTGCGTCGAGGTACACGGCGCCAATGACAGCCTCGAGCGCATCGGCCAGAATGGACGGACGCTTGCTGCCGCCCGATCTCGCCTCGCCCTCACCCAGCCGCAACACGTTCGGCAGGCCCATGTCGACTGCCAATGGATGAAGCGTTTCCTGCCGCACCAGGCTGGCCCGCACGCGCGAGAGATCGCCTTCGGGCATCGCGCTGAGTCGGGTGTAGAGCAGGCTCGCCACAGCGAGGTTCAGCACCGAATCGCCCAGGAACTCCAGCCGCTCGTTATGGTCGGCCGAGAAGCTGCGGTGGGTCGTGGCCCGGACCAGCAGCTTGGGCTCCTTGAATACATGCCGCAGCCGCTGCTGCAGGGCCAGAAGTCCGTCGTTCACGCTACTTGGAGCGTCCGGTGTACTTGATCAACAGGTAGGCGGGGCCGAACAACTCGATCTCCTTGTTGTACGCGAAGGCTACGACGACCTTGTCGCCGTTCTTCGTGACGTCGAGGTCCTTGCCGCTGATCGAGGAAATGTCGTCGATGGTGGCGGCCTTGTCGAAGATCGTGCGCACTTCCGGCACGGTGTTGCCCAGCTTGGCCTTCTCGACGGCCTTGAGGATTGCCTGGTGTTCGATCACCGTGGGCACCACCTTGGCGCCGACGATGAAGATGAAGACGCCCAACACGATCATGATCACCAGACCGAGAAACGAAATGCCGCGCTGCCGCGCCTTCAGCGAATGTTGCATGAAAAGCTTTCTGTCTTGCGGTAGTTAATGGAACGCGCCGATGCGCTTCAGGCTACCGAAGTTCATCCAGATGTAGAAGGCCTTGCCGACGATGTTCTTGTCGGGCACGAAACCCCAGTAGCGCGAGTCGAGCGAATTATCGCGGTTGTCGCCCATCATGAAATACTGGCCCTCAGGCACCTTGCAGGTCACGCCTTCGACGGTGTAGCGGCAATTTTCCTTGAACGGAAAATCGTCGACACCTGGCACGAAGGCCGGACGGTCATCGTCGTTCAGCAGGCGGTGCGGCTTGTCGCCGAGCGTCTCTTCGAGCTGCTTGAAGTAGCGCATCGTGTCTTCGTCGAAGAACTCGGGCACCGACGTGGTGGGCACCGGCTTGCCGTTGATCGTCAGGCGCTTGTTCAGGTAGGCCACCACGTCTCCGGGCACACCGACCACGCGCTTGATGTAGTCGAGGCTGGGCTTGGGCGGATAGCGGAACACCATCACGTCGCCCCGCTGCGGCGGGGTGCCGTCTGTGATCTTGGTGTTGATCACCGGCAGGCGCACGCCGTAGTGGAATTTGTTGACCAGAATGAGGTCGCCCACCAGCAGCGTCGGGATCATCGAGCCGGATGGAATCTTGAACGGCTCGAACAGGAACGAACGCAGCAGGAACACGATCAAAATCACCGGGAAAAGACCGGCCGTCCAGTCGAGCCACCAAGGTTGCGCAAGGATCCGGTGACGGGCTTCGGCCGTGGTGTTGTCCACCTGGCTGATGCCCATGTTGTTCAACTCGCCCTTGCGCCGCGCAAAGTCGGCTTCGAGCGTGGCAGCGGCCTGACTGCGGCGTGGTGCGAAGTAGAACCGCTCGGCCAGCCAATACAGGCCGGTCACCACGGTGGCCAAAAACAGAAGCAAGGCGAAGTTGCCTTCGAGTCGCCCGAAATACCAGGCACCGGCGTAGCCCACAAAGGCCGCCAAAATCAACGAGGTCAGGATTTGCATCAATCTTCCACTTGCAGGATGGCCAGGAAAGCCTCTTGCGGCACTTCCACGGAGCCGATCTGCTTCATGCGCTTCTTGCCGGCTTTTTGTTTTTCGAGGAGCTTTTTCTTGCGCGAAATATCGCCGCCGTAGCACTTGGCCAGGACGTTCTTTCGCAGCGCTTTGATTGTCTCACGCGCGATGATGTTCGCCCCGATGGCCGCCTGGATCGCGACGTCGAACATCTGGCGCGAAATGATCTCGCGCATCTTGGCCACCACAGCGCGGCCGCGGTATTGCGATTGCGAGCGGTGCACGATGATCGACAGCGCGTCGACCTTCTCTCCGTTGAGCAAAATGTCGACCTTCACCACCTCTGAAGCGCGGTACTCCTTGAACTCGTAGTCCATCGACGCATAGCCGCGGCTCACCGACTTCAGCTTGTCGAAGAAGTCGAGCACGATTTCGCCAAGCGGCATCTCGTAGGTCAGCACCACCTGGCGGCCCTTGTAGGCCATGTTCATCTGCACGCCGCGCTTCTGATTGGCCAGCGTCATGACGGCACCGACATACTCCTGCGGCATGTACAGGTGCACAGTGACAATCGGCTCGCGAACTTCTTCAAGGCGGCCCTGGTCGGGCATCTTCGAAGGGTTCTCGACCATCACCACTTCGCCGTCGCCCCTGACCACTTGATAGACCACGCTCGGGGCGGTGGTGATCAGGTCCTGGTCGAACTCGCGCTCCAGCCGCTCCTGCACGATCTCCATGTGCAGCAGGCCGAGAAATCCGCAGCGAAAGCCAAAGCCCAGCGCCTGGCTGACTTCAGGCTCGTAATGCAGCGACGCGTCGTTGAGCTTGAGCTTCTCCAGCGCGTCACGCAGCGAGTCGTACTGGTTGGCCTCTGTGGGATAGAGTCCCGCGAACACTTGGGGCTGAATCTCCTTGAAGCCGGGGAGCGCCTCCGTGGCGGTGGCAGCCGCGCCGCCGGTGCCCTGCTTGATCAACGTCACGGTGTCGCCGACCTTGGCTGCCTGCAACTCCTTGATGCCCGCGATGATGTAGCCGACCTCTCCGGCTTCGAGTGAGTTGCGCGACTCATTGCCGGGCGTGAAGACGCCGAGGTTGTCGGCGTTGAACATAGCGCCGCTGGCCATCAGCTTGATGCGCTCACCTTTGGCGAGGCGCCCATCGACCACGCGCACCAGCATGACTACGCCCACATAGCTGTCGAACCAGCTGTCGATGATCATCGCGCGCAGTGGTCCAGCAGGATTGCCGCGCGGGGCCGGGATCCGCGCGACGATGGCCTCCAGGATTTCGTCGATGCC
>JAQGNA010000533.1 GCA_028292075.1 Rhodoferax sp.
GGAAGCCTTCGTCGAGGAGTGACGCCGGCACGCTGCAAGCTGCCGCCTCCCCGCGGCGCATGCACAACGGCACCTTCGGGTGCCGTTTTTCATGGCGCAGCCGATCGGGCGCCTGCGTCACAATCGGAGCCAGACATGGCACGCATCACCCAACCCCACCAGCATCCGCAGCGCACCGCGCTCCACAACGAAGTCCACGCGCGGCCGCCAGAGGCCATGACGGCGCCGCTGGCCATCTCGCACGTGGTGATGGCCTGCGACGCGGCGGGCCGCGATGCGAGCCGGGCCCATGTGGCGGCGTTGCTGCGCGACCACCACCTGGCCCCGCCAGACGCCCAGTCCACCCACCTGCGCACGGACATCGGTCCGTTCCGCCTGCGCTGGGAGATGCACACCGAATTCGTCACCTACACCTTCATGCGCACGTTGGCACCCGAGGCGGCGCAGGCCCAGGTCTTCGGCCTCGACCCGGTGACGGCGGCGCAGGCGGTGCCGCAGGAATGGTTCGCGGCACTGCCCGGGCAGTGCCTGGTGGGTCTGCATCTCTGGGCGCTGCCGCCGTCCGCGGGCGGCGGGCCGCCCACCGGCGCGCTGGTGCGCCAGGTGCTGCTCGAGGACACCCTGGTCGCTTCGAGCGTGGCTGGCGGGCATGGCGAGGTCTACACCGATTTCGCCATCCATGCCGATGGCTTTTCGCGCATCGTGCTGCTGGCCGGCGGCCCGGCGTCGGCCAAAGGGCAGGGCGTGGAAACGCTCTCGCCACGCCGGCTGGGCCGGCTGGTGCAACGCCTGCTGGAGATCGAGACCTACCGCATGGCCGCGCTCCTGGGCCTGCCGGCGGCGCGCGAGGCGGCCGACGTGCTGGCCTTTGCCGAACGCGAACTGGCCTCGCTGGCCGATGCCATTCGCACCGCGAACCGCGACGCCGAGCCGCTGTTGCTCGACCGGCTGACGCGGCTGGCGGGCCAGGTAGAGAGTCAATATGCCGCCACGCATTCGCGCTTTTCCGCCAGCGCCGCCTACTTCGAACTGGTGGACAAGCGCATCACCGACATCGGCGAGTCGCGCCTGGCCGGTATGCAGACGATCCGCGAGTTCATGGACCGCCGGCTCACGCCCGCGCGCAGCACCTGCGAATGGGCCACGCGGCGCCAGGACGCGCTGTCACAGCGGGTCTCGCGCATGAGCAACCTGCTGCGCACGCGGGTCGAGATCGAGCAGCAGCAAAGCAGCCAGGCGCTGCTGACCACCATGAACACCCGCCAGGGGCTGCAGCTGCAGATGCAGGCCACGGTGGAAGGCCTGTCGGTGGCGGCCATCACCTACTACATCGTCGGCCTGGTGAGCTACATGGCCAAGGGCGCGCATGCCATCGGCTGGCCCTGGAGCCCCGAGAGCACGGCCGCCGTGGCGATTCCGCTGGTGGCCGGCGCGGTGTGGTGGTCGCTGCGGCGGCTGCACCACCGCATGTTTGGCCGGCAGCATGCCGGTGCCGGTGCCGATGCCGCCCGCGCGGGGCAGGGGGCATGAGCCGCGCGTCCCAATCTCCGGCCGGGTCGGCCGGGGCCGCAGGCATGGCAGGCAACGCAGTCGCGCCCCCCGGATCCCGCCGCTTCGCCGCCGGCCTGCTGCTCGCACTGGCGGGCTCCATTGCCTTCAGCGGCAAGGCCATCATCGTGAAGCTGGCCTACCGCCATGGCGTGGACGCTGTCACGCTCATCATGTTCCGCATGCTGTTCGCGCTGCCTTTCTTCGCGGTCATGGCCTGGTGGAGCAGCCGCAAGCAGCCGCCGCTCACCGGCCGCGACTGGCTCGGCGTGGTGGGCCTGGGCGTCACCGGCTACTACCTGGCGAGCTTTCTCGACTTCGCGGGCCTGGCCTACATCTCTGCATCGCTCGAGCGGCTCATCCTCTACCTCAACCCGACCCTGGTGATGGGCCTGGGCTGGGTGCTGTACCAGAAGCGCATCACCCGCCGCCAGGCGCTCGGCATGGCCATCAGCTATGCCGGCGTGGTCCTGGTCTTCGGCCATGAGATCTCGCTGCAGGGCACGCATGCCGCCTGGGGCGCGCTGCTGGTGTTCCTGAGCGCGGTGAGCTATGCCGTGTACCTGGTCTACAGCGGCCAGATGGTGCAGCGCCTCGGCTCGATGCGGTTGGTGGGCCTGGCGACCGGCGTGGCCTGCCTGTGCTGCCTGCTGCAGTTCGCGGCGCTGCGACCGCTGGCGTCGGCGCTGGCCGTGGCGCCCGAGGTGGTGTGGTTGTCGGTGCTCAACGCCACGGCCTGCACCGTGGCGCCGGTCATGATGGTGATGATGGCCATTGAGCGCGTGGGTGCCGGCACGGCCGCGCAGGTCGGCCTGGTCGGGCCGCTCTCCACCATCCTGATGGGCGTGGTGATCTTGGGCGAGCCGTTCACCGCCTGGGTGGCCGCTGGCACGGTGCTGGTGATCGCCGGCATTTTCGTGTTCACGCGCAAGGCTTTCTAGGCCTGCTCCGAGCGGAAAAGGCGCCCTGTCGGGCGGGCGCACGAAATGCCCGACTTGCGTATCATCCCGCCGTTGTCATCAGCCATTGAACAAGAAGGAACACAGTATGGATCTCGGAATCGCCGGTAAATGGGCACTGGTCTGCGGCGCCAGCAAGGGCTTGGGTCGCGGTTGCGCGGAAGCGCTCGTGCGCGAAGGCGTCAACGTGGTGATCGTGGCCCGCGGCGCCGAGGTGCTGCAGGCCACTGCGGCGGCGCTGCAGGCGGATCCGCTTCGCCCCTTGGCGACGGTGGTGCAGGCCGTGGCGGCCGACATCACCACCGAAGCCGGCCGTGCTGCCGTGTTCGCCCTGCGCAAGGACTTCGACATCGTGGTGACCAATGCCGGCGGCCCGCCGCCGGGCGACTTCCGCGACTGGGACCGCGAGGCCTGGCTCAAGGCGGTCGACGCCAACATGCTGACGCCCATCGAGCTCATCAAGGCGACGGTCGACGGCATGGCGGCGCGCGGCTTCGGTCGCATCGTCAACATCACCTCGAGCGCGGTGAAGTCGCCGATCGACATCCTCGGCTTGAGCAACGGCGCCCGCAGCGGCCTCACCGGCTTCGTGGCCGGCGTGTCGCGCAGTGCCCTGGCAGGCAAGGGTGTGACCATCAACAACCTGCTGCCCGGCGCCTTCGACACCGACCGCCTCAAGAACACCATGCAGGGCGCGTCGGCCAAGACGGGCCAGCCAGTCGAGGCCATCCGCGAGGCCCGCAT
>JAQGNA010000746.1 GCA_028292075.1 Rhodoferax sp.
AATGGGTCCACGCGGACCGGTGCCACCACAGGTGCCACCACAGGTGCCACGTCCAGCGGCTCGGGGGCGATGAATTCAAGCTACAACAACAACAGCAGCAACAGCAACGGCACCAGTTCGGCTGCGCCTGCCAAGGACGGCGGCGGACCTTTCGCCCGTGCCGAGGCCGCCACCAAGCGCGGCTTGCACAAGGCCGGCAATGCCATCAAGCGCGGCGCACACAAGGCCGGGGCCGCGGTGAACCGCGATGGCCAGGGCGGCAGCAGTGCCAGCTCGGGCGACAACACGGCGAAGTAATTCGACCAACGGCCGTCACGGCGCCGGGCGCGGCATCGCAAGCTGCCGGCGCCACCGAGGCCCGCCTCGCCCGTCATGGCGCTGGCGGGCTTTTTGCTGGCTTAGCGGCAGTTGGCGCCCCGGCGAGCTAGCCGTTTGCCCCAACCGCCGGCGGTGTTCCGGCTCAGCCTGGACAACGTGCAAAGGGCTCAGCGCCGGCCCATCGCCGAGACGGACTCGAGCAGTTCCCTGACCTTGAACGGTTTGCGCAGCTTGACCAGCGGCCCGAACGCGCTCAGCTTCTGGTCAAGCGCGGCGTCGGTGCCATGGCTCAGGGTGACCACCGGCACGTCGGCACGGCTGGCCAGCGTGCCGGTGCGCAACTGGGCCAACAAAGCCAGCGCCTCGCCACCGTCGTCGAGGTCGAGCACGATGCCGCTGAAGGCCCGCGCAGCCAGCAAGGGCAGCGCCTTGGCCACGCTGGTGGCCTCCACGAATTCAAACAGGCCGAGTTCGCGCCCAACCACCACGACCGTGCGGCGCAGCACGAATTGGGGCTCGATCAGCAGCACCGCAGGCAGCCTCGCCACCGGCTTCACGCAGCGTCTCCCAGGTCCGGATCGTTGCCAGCAAGGGCGTCTTCAACCAGCGTCCGCAGGGCTTCGAGTACGGCCATTTCGACCGGGCCCAGCTTACGCGGGTGACGGTCGAGCACGCAGAGCGTGCCAACGCGCTGTCCGCCAGGGGCGCTGAGCGGCGCTCCCGCGTAGAAGCGCACCCGTGGGCCGTCGGTCACCAACGGGTTGTCGATGAAGCGCGGGTCCAGCAGGGTGTCCTCGACGACAAGAGTCTCGGCCTGCAGGATCGCATGGCTGCAGAACGCGATGTCGCGCGAGGTTTCGGCCGGCGCCATGCCGATGCGCGACTTGAACCACTGCCGGTGCCCGTCGACCAGGCTGACCAGCGCCATCGGCATGTCGAGCTGCTCGGCGGCAAAACGCACGACACGGTCGAAACGCTCCTCCGGCGGGGTGTCAAGGATCATCAGCGCCCGCAGGGCTTGCAGGCGGCTGGCTTCGTCGGAGGGGGGCGGCGCAGGCTTCATGGCTTGCAAGATTAGCAGAGCCGCGGCCGCACTCGGCAGCAAGCCCATGCCGCGCGGTCGCCTTGTCAGTGACGCGTCCATAGCGGATTCACCGCCCATGCAACGCCCAATACCTTCGGCTTGAACCTCGGCCACCGCTGAAATGCCCGGCTATGGCGCCCATAGAAACCGGCCTGCTTCAATGGGGCCGGCGAAATCTAGAATTTGGCCTGTCGCCCTCGTCCAACGGGCCCATGCCACAGAAAGCTACCCCATGTCCACGCCAGACCCCGGTCCACTCGACGATGCCACGCTCGCCTTTGCCGAGAAGATGTTCGGCGCCGCACGCGCCGGCGAAACGGCTGAACTGGCGCACTGGCTCGATCACGGCCTACCGCCCGGTATGCGCAATGCCAGGGGCGACAGCCTGCTGATGCTGGCCAGCTACCACGGCCATGCCGAAGCGACGGCCCTGCTGCTGCGCCACGGCGCCGATGCCGACCAGGACAACGGGCGCGGCCAGACGCCGCTGGCCGGTGCGGCGTTCAAGGGCGATCTGGCCATGGCCACCTTGCTGGTCGACGGAGGCGCCACGGTGGACCGGGCCACCGCGGACGGCCGGACCGCGCTGATGTTCGCCGCCATGTTCAATCGCGTGGAAATCATGCGCCTGCTCATCGCTCGCGGTGCCGACCCGCATGCGCGCGACCTGCAGGGCACGACGGCACTGTCCTGCGCCATGGCCATGGGTGCGCAGGATGCCGTCCGCTGCCTGCAAGAGATCGACCAGGCCCCGAAGGCCTGACCGGCAACCAAATAGCCGCGCCTGGACGGGGGGGCTCAGGCCCCGGGCTGGGCGGTGAATCCGAGGGCCTCCCACCCCGAGGTGGTGATGCCGGTCACGACCGCATCGGGCTGAGAAAAGCCGCCGGAGCGCTTCTTCAGCGGCAACGGAATGTCGGCCACGACGTAACCCGCATCCCGGTAAGAAATGGTCAACTGAAAAGCTGGGCCTGGCGGCACGTGCCGCGGAAGGTGCCCTGCGGCGAGCACGCGCAAGAATGACAAGTCCATTGACCGATTCTATGCAGGGCGGATGGGCCAGAGTTGTTTTAGGGCATCAAATGCGGGCTTCTCCGGACATGCAAGCCTCACGTCAGGCGTCGGCCCGAAGGCAACCGCCCGCATGGCCGCCAACGCCCTGCCTGAACCGCGCCGTCGTGCGGACTCCCGGCATGGCCACGGATGACCACGGATAACGCATGGGCACGCGAATTGCCGCCGCAGACGAGGCCCTCCTCCCTGCTGACCCAACGCCCGCCATGCGCGACAACATCGACCTTCACCGACTGCTGCTCGGCCGCCTTGGCTGGGAAGCGATTCCGTTTCACGAACCGATCCTGCTCTACACCTTCATCATGGTGGGCATCATGGGCACGGCCGTGCTGGCGGCACTGACGTACTTCAAGGTCTGGGGCCACCTTTGGCGCGAATGGTTCACCAGCATCGACCACAAGCGCATCGGCATCATGTACATGGTGCTGGGGCTGGTCATGCTGCTGCGGGGTTTTTCCGACGCCGTCATGCTGCGGTTGCAGCAGGCCGTTGCGTTCAATGGCTCCGAGGGCTACCTGCCGCCACACCACTACGACCAGATCTTCACGGCGCACGGCGTGATCATGATCTTCTTCGTCTCGATGCCGCTGGTCACGGGGCTCATGAACTACGTGGTGCCGCTGCAGATCGGCGCCCGCGACGTGGCCTTTCCGTTCCTCAACAACGTCAGCTTCTGGATGACCGCCGGCGGCGCGGGGCTGGTGATGGCGTCGCTGTTCGTGGGCGAGTTTGCCCGCACCGGCTGGCTCGCCTACCCGCCGCTGTCCAACATCGCCTACAGCCCGGACGTGGGGGTCGACTACTACATCTGGTCGCTGCAGATCGCGGGGGTGGGCACGCTGCTGTCGGGCATCAACCTGATCGCCACCATCGTGAAGATGCGGGCACCCGGCATGAACCTCATGAAGATGCCGATCTTCACCTGGACATCCCTCTGCACCAACGTGTTGATCGTTGCCGCGTTCCCGGTGCTCACCGGCGTGCTCGGCCTGCTGGCGCTGGACCGCTATGTCGGCACCAATTTTTTCACCAATGACTTCGGCGGCAACGCCATGATGTATGTGAACCTCATCTGGATCTGGGGCCACCCGGAGGTGTACATCCTGATCCTGCCGGCCTTCGGCATCTTCTCCGAAGTGGTGTCCACCTTCTCGGGCAAGCGGCTCTTCGGCTATGCCTCGATGGTCTATGCCACCGTGGTGATCACCATCCTGTCGTACCTGGTGTGGCTGCACCACTTCTTCACCATGGGCTCGGGTGCCAGCGTGAACTCGTTCTTCGGCATCACCACGATGATCATCTCGATTCCCACCGGCGCGAAGATCTTCAACTGGCTGTTCACCATGTTCCGCGGCCGCATCCGCTTCGAGGTGCCCATGCTCTGGACCATCGGCTTCATGGTGACCTTCGTCATCGGCGGCATGACCGGCGTGCTGCTGGCCGTGCCGCCCGCCGACTTCGTGCTGCACAACAGCCTGTTTCTGGTCTCGCACTTCCACAACGTGATCATCGGCGGCGTGCTGTTCGGTCTGTTCGCCGGCATCAACTACTGGTTCCCCAAGGCCTTCGGCTACCGGCTCGATCCGTTCTGGGGCAAGGTGTCGTTCTGGTTCTGGCTCGTCGGCTTCTACTTCGCGATCATGCCGGGCTATGTGCTGGGTCTGATGGGCGTGACCCGGCGCACCAGCCGCTTCAGCGACCCATCGCTGCAGATCTGGTTCCAGATTTCGGCCTTCGGCACGGCGCTCATCGCCATCGGCATCGGCGCGTTCCTGGTTCAGCTGTACATCAGCTTCCGCCGCCGCAAGGCGCTGCGCGACACCACCGGCGACCCCTGGAACGGCCGCACGCTGGAATGGTCGACCTCGTCACCTCCGCCGCCCTACCACTTCGCCTTTACGCCCCGGGTTTACGACGCCGACACCTGGCACCACATGAAGCAAAGCGGCTACAAGCGGCCGGAACAGGGGTTCGGCCGCATCCACATGCCGCGCAACACCGGGGCTGGCGTGGTGCTGGCCGGCCTGAGCACCCTGTGCGGCTTTGCGCTGGTGTGGCACATGTGGCCCCTGGTGGTGCTGAGCTTCGTCGCAACCATCGCCGTGGCCGTGGTGCACAGCTTCAACTACGACCGTGACTTCTACCTCGGCCCGGCGGATGTCGCGCGCACCGAAGAAGCCCGCTCGCGGCTCGAGGCCGGCCCGGCCTGAAGGACTGCGGGGTCTCACCGCGGCCCCATGCACACCGTCGAACACCATCGAACATGGATCCAAACCCAAACACGGCCGCGTGAATTTTTTTCTGCAAATCCTGCCGGCGGTCATCGGCCGCCGACATCCCGACCAACCCCGCCGACCGGAACCACCATGAGCCAAACGACCGAACGCACCTTCAAGATCTACCGCTACGACCCCGATGCCGATGCCAGGCCCTACATGCAGACCATCACCGTCGACCTGCCCCCCAGCGACCGCATGCTGCTTGACGCGCTCAACCGCCTGAAGGCGATCGACCCCACGCTGTCGTACCGGCGCTCCTGCCGCGAAGGCGTGTGCGGCTCCGACGCCATGAACGTCAACAGCAAGAACCGGCTGGCCTGCCTCACCAACGTCGCGCAGCTGCAGGACCCGATCGTCATCAAGCCACTGCCCGGCCTGCCGGTGGTGCGCGACCTCATCGTCGACATGACGCAGTTCTTCAAGCAATACCATTCGATCCGGCCCTATCTGATCAACGACAACCAGCCTCCTGAAAAGGAGCGGCTGCAGAGCACCGAAGAGCGCGAGGAGCTGAACGGCCTGTACGAATGCATCCTGTGCGCCTGCTGCTCCACCAGCTGCCCGAGCTTCTGGTGGAACCCCTACAAGTTCGTCGGCCCGGCGGGCCTGCTGCAGGCATACCGGTTCATCGCGGACAGCCGCGACCAGGCCACCGGCGACCGACTCGACGATCTGGAAGACCCCTACCGGCTGTTCCGTTGCCGCACCATCATGAACTGCGTGGACGTGTGCCCGAAAGGGCTGAACCCGGCCCGCGCCATCTCGCACATCCGCGACATGTTGGTGATGCGTTCGATCTAGCGGTGCCGTGGGCTCGCGCGCTGGCAGCGGGGTCATCAGTCGATGACCCCGCTGCAAGAGCAGAAGCTCAGGCCGAGGTTGCCTCTGCCGGCAAGGCCGCGGGGGCCGGCTGGGCCAGGTAGAGCCGCACCGGAATCGACTTGGCCGCCGGCACCTTGCTTTCCTCCGCGTAGTGGGCGAGCGGAATCAGCGGATTGCACTCGGGGTAGTAACCGCCGATACAGCCCACCGGGATCTCGTAGGGCGTGACCCTGAACTTCTCGACGCGCCGGTCGTGGCCATCGTCCACCGCGGTGGCCATGTCCACCAGGTCACCCTCGCGAAAGCCCAGGCGGCGCATGTCGGCTTCGTTCACGAACACCACCCGCCGCGTGCCATAGACGCCACGGAAGCGATCGTCCAGGCTGTAGATGGTGGTGTTGAACTGGTCGTCGCTGCGCA
>JAQGNA010000564.1 GCA_028292075.1 Rhodoferax sp.
CAGGCCGTCTACCAGCAGGCGGTCGTCACGAAGGTCATGCCCATGGGCAATGCCACGAACATCACCGATGCGGAGCGGGCCCTCATCGGCCAGTGGTTCACCTCCGGCGCCAGGGTCGACTGAGGGACGCCACGGCGCACCGGGAACATGGCGCCCATCGCGGAACGGCGGTTCGGCGAACCCGGGGTCTGGATCGGTTCGAGTGCGCTCGCAAACGCTGACCGACTCGGCATTGCGTGTAGAGTTGGCGGGTTCAATCACCCGTTGCGCGCGCCTTAGAGCGTGGCCTCAAAGGAGCCTGCCATGCGTTTCAACCTCTCGATCGGTCGGATGATGCTGGCCTTCAGCCTGCTCGGACTCGTACTGGTGCTGGCCGTCGGGGGCATCGGCTATGCCGCCATGGGCCGGCTTGCCGCCGCATCGGAACGCATCACCATGACAAGTGCCGCACTCAAGCGTCAGATGGAAGCCGACATGATGCATGACGCCTTGCGTGGCGACGCGCTCGGCGCCATGCTGGCCGGCACCCGCAAGGACGCTTCCCAGCAGAAAGTGATCCAGGCCGACCTCGAAGAACACGTCAAGCAGTTCCGCGAGTCCATCGACGCGCTGCGGGCCATGTCGCTCGACCCCGAAGTCGATGCCGCGGTCGCCAAGGTACGGCCGGCGCTCGACGCGTATGTCACCACCGCCGGACAGGTCGTCGGCCTGGCCTTCAGCGACATCGACGCCGCCGGAGCCCGCCTGGGCCCGTTCAACGTGGCCTTCAAGAGTCTGGAGGACGAGATGGAGGCCCTGGGCGAACTGATCGATGCCAAGGTCAAGTCCACCGAGGCCGACAGCCTGGCCCTGGCCGACAGCGCCCGCCTCACCATGGTGATCGCCGCCGTCGTGTCGGCAGCGCTGTTGTTCCTGATCGGCCTGGCCACCGGCCGCAGCATCACCGGCCCGCTGCAGCGTGCGCTCGGCATCACCCACCGCGTGGCCGCGGGCGACCTGGGCTCGCGCATCGAAGTCACCGGCAGCGGCGAGACGGCCCAACTACTGGGCGCGCTGCAGGGCATGAACGACAACCTCGTGCAACTGGTCCGCACGGTGCGAGACAGCGGCGAAAGCATTGCCACCGGGTCATCGGAGATCGCCATGGGCAGCGCCGACCTGAGCCAGCGCACCGAGGCGCAGGCGGCCAATCTGCAGGAGACGGCGGCCTCCATGGAGCAGCTCACCGCCACGGTGCGGCAGAACGCCGACACCGCGCGCCAGGCCAGCGAAATGGCGGCCGGCGCATCGAAGGCCGCCGCCCAGGGTGGCGTGGTGGTGGGCCGGGTCGTCACCACCATGGACGACATCACCGCCAGCGCGCGAAAGATCGCCGACATCATCGGGGTGATCGACGGCATTGCGTTCCAGACCAACATCCTCGCGCTGAACGCCGCGGTGGAAGCCGCGCGCGCCGGTGAGCAGGGCCGAGGTTTCGCGGTGGTGGCGAGCGAGGTGCGGAGCCTCGCCCAGCGCAGCGCCGAAGCCGCCAAGCAGATCAAGACCCTCATTGGCGAAAGCGTGGCCAATGTCGAAGCCGGCACCAGCCTGGTGGCCGACGCCGGCCGCTCCATGCAGAACATCGTCTCGCAGGTGGAGCGCGTCAGCGTGCTGATCAACGAGATCAGCGCCTCCAGCACCGAGCAGACCAGCGGCATCGGCCAGATCGGCCATGCCGTGGCCCAACTCGATCAGGTGACGCAGCAAAACGCCGCGCTGGTGGAAGAAAGCAGTGCCGCCGCCGACAGCCTGAAGCAACAGGCCGCGCAGCTGGCACAAGTCATCAGCCGTTTCAAGCTGGGGTAAAGGCCGGGCAGGGCGTGCGCCAGGCTGGAATCAAAGCCAGCCCTTCATCCTCAGCAGCCCGAAGGCCGACACCGTGGACGTGTCGCGGATCACGCCGTCGAGAATCATGCGCTCCACCTCTGCGACGCTGAAGTCGCGGGTGATCAGGCCTTCTTCTTCCGGTTCGAGCGCGGTGGGCCCGCGCGTGAGCTGGGTCGCGAAAAAAATGTCGCAAGCCTGGCGGGTGTAGCCGTAGGCCACGAACAGCTGGCCGGCGAAGCGCCATTCGGCGGCGAGCAGGCCGGTTTCTTCGCGCAGCTCGGTGGCGGCTTGGCCGCGACGGTCGGCAGCGCCGTCGGCGGTGGAGCCCTGCGGGAATTCCCAGCAGCGCACGCCGATGGGGTAGCGGTACTGCTCCACCAGGTGCAGCCGGCCATCCTGCAGCGGCACCACCAGGGCGAAGTCGGGCTTTTCGACCACGCCGTACAGGCCCTTGGCGCCGCTGGCCCTTTCGATTTGATCTTCACGCACGGTCATCCATGGGTTCTGGTAGGCGATGCGGCTGTGGGTGGTGCGGATTTCGGGTTCGGACATGGTGATGTGCGGCTGGAAGATGGCAGCGATGTGAACCATTCTGCCGCAGGCGAATGAACGTGAACGATCTCGTGAAGGTGCATCGCCGGTTCGTATGGCGCGGAGGCTGGTTGAAGGATTGGTGGCGGATGACATGCTTCGACAAGCTCAGCACGAACGGGCGCTGGGCCGCCGTGTGCCCGCGCAGGTCACGAACGGATGGGGAGCCGCCGTGTGTTTGCCAATCCCGTTCGTCCTGAGCTTGTCGAAGGATTGCTGGTGGGCGAGATGCTTCGACACGCTGAGCACGAACGGGGTGGGGCCGTCATGTGCTCACACCGACGAACGGATGAGGAGCCGCTGTGTGTTCGCGCATGCCACGAACGGTTGGGGTGCTGTCGTGTGTTCGCGCATCCCGTTCGTCCTGAGCTTGTCGAAGGATTGCTGGCGGGCGAGATGCTTCGACACGCTCAGCACGAACGGCTAGGCCGTCTGCTTCTCCACATGCGCCTGACGCGTGTAGAGGAAGTCGATCACGGCCTTGCGGTAGTGCACGTAGTCGGTGTTTTCCGCCAGGGCGATGCGGTCGCGTGGGCGGGGCAGGTCAACCTGCAGCACTTCTCCGATGGTCGCGGCCGGGCCGTTGGTCATCATGACGATCTTGTCGCTCAGCAGCACGGCTTCGTCCACGTCGTGCGTCACCATGACCACCGTGCTCTGCGTCTTGTGGACGATGGCCAGCAGTTCATCCTGCAGCTTGGCGCGGGTGAGGGCGTCGAGCGCGC
>JAQGNA010000572.1 GCA_028292075.1 Rhodoferax sp.
ATCAGCCACCAGCTGGAGTAGGTGGTGGTGTCGGCCAAGGTGACGGTCGCGTCAGCGGTGATCTCGCCAGTAGGCGTCGTCGTCACGGCGCCGTAGTTCTTCACAGAGGTCCAGCCGGTGCCGGTAAACGAACTGACCGTCTTGCCCGCGATGGTGGGCGCGCCCGCGCCGGTGTAGGCGAGAACCGTGATGTCAGAGTCGCTGAAAGAGTACCCGAGGGTGATCGCGCTGAGGTTGACGGCCGTGCCGAAGTTCAAGGCGATCAGGTCAGTTCCACCAGCGTTGTCCATGGCGTGATTGGGCGCCGAGCTGTCTTCATAGATGTTCCTGACACCCAGGCCCCAGCCCGTCCCATAGCTCACTACCGAAGCCGCGGCGAACGCGGTGCCCGCGGTGGTGGCATTCAATGCTGTGGAATAAGCGGTCGCCGTAATCGTGGTGCCTCCAACCGTGCCGCAGCTGGCGGTTGCCGTGCCGACAGACGTGGCGCAATTCGACTCCAGGCTCCAGGTGGTGGCAGCCCAGCCGGTGGAGGCAGCGCCGAGAACTGCGCAGACTGCTGCTGTTTTAAGCAGTCGAGACAAGTGAGCTGTGTTCATTTTCATTATTTCTTTAAGTCTTTGAAGGGTGAAGTACGATTTCCGGACGAATAAGCCAGATTCGTGCCACACATACGATTACATGCAGAAACAAAGACTTACGGACGTTTCTTTGGGGGGTCAGAGAATATTTGTAAATTTTGCCGACAGATGCCCTCCGGACAGACTGAAGAATTTTCAAGACCTGAATTCGGCCCGGCCGGCTCGATGCGCCCAGGCCAGCAAGCCTTGATCTCACAGCGAGACGCCTTCAGCCTCCAATGTTCGCCAGGCACGGATTTGTCCGATAAGGCGGCTCCAGGCTCCCAGAGAAAGGACCAAACGCACGGGCCCATCTCATCTACAAGGACCGCGAAACAGTCCTCCGCATCGACCGGCGCGCCAACCGTGCACAGGGCCTCTTCGTCAAATTTCTAAGTGGATCTACCCTGCGGCGACGACCACGCCGGAGAACCAGTTAATGCCGCCAGTGAACAACCAGGAGTCCGTTCAATGAGCGGTCCGGCGAACGAGCACCTGGTCACGTTGATCACGTCGATCACGTTGACGCCAACGATCTCTGCGATCTGTCGAAGCAACGCAGAAACGACAAAGGCCTCCATGCGGAGGCCTTTGTTCTCAACGACTTGCGTTTAAAAATCCTGGTGGGACGTGCGGGGGTCGAACCCACGACAAACGGATTAAAAGTCCGCTGCTCTACCAACTGAGCTAACGTCCCATCATGCTGCAAATCTGCCCCTGAATACTTTCGCATTCCCGGGCTTATCGCTCTGCAGCAAAGCCTTGAATTATAGCGTGGTTTTTGCCCGGTTCTTCTCGGGTTGCGCCAGCTGGTCGAGAATCCAGCCGGCAGCGCACTGGCCGAAGGTAGCGGTCACGCTGACCACCGAGCCGTAGCCATGGCAGTTCAAGGAGCCGTCGCCTTCTACGGCGCAGGACGCGTCGGGCTGCATCACCGCCTCTCGGCTGAACACGCAGGTCACACCGATTCGCTTGCCTTCCCTAGGGGCTCCGTGGGTCTTTCGCAAGCGGTAGCGCAACTGCGCGAGCAGCGGGTCGTGCGTGGTCTGCGAGAGGTCGTCGATGTCGACCTTGTGCGCCAGCCGCTTGCCGCCGGCAGCGCCCACGGTGATGAAACAGCGGCCACGTTCGCGGGCCCAGACGGCCATGGCGGTCTTGGCGGAAACCTGGTCGCAGGCATCAACCACGGCGTCCACGGCTGCCACACCCTCTGGCAGCAGACCGGGCCAGTTCTCCGGCGTCACGAAGTCGTCGACGCAGGTCACCACGCAGGTGGGGTTGATCTGGGCGATGCGGTCGCGCATGGCCTCGACCTTGGCCTGGCCCAGCGTGCTCTCCAGTGCATGGATCTGCCGGTTGATGTTCGACTCGGACACGTGGTCCAGGTCGATCAGCGTCAGGCGCCCTACCCCACTGCGCGCCAGCGCCTCCACCGTCCATGAGCCGACGCCGCCGATGCCGACCACGGCCACATGGGCTGCGCGGATGCGCGCCGCGCCGGGCACACCGTACAGGCGATCCAGCCCACCAAAACGGCGGGTCAGGTCGGCGGAGGTTGCGGCGACGGTTTCTTCACTCATGGCATCACGATCGGTAGGAAAAAAGCAAGACCGCACGATGAAAAGCCGGTGAGGGTCATCAAGTGATGACCCTCACCGGCGCGCCGCATGGCAACTTGGCTGCAAGACTCAAAGGGCTCCAGCGCGTCAGAGCTTGATCTTGGTGATGCGGTCCTTGGCAGCAGCGGCAGCTTCGGATTGTGGATAGACCTTGATCAGGTCGTCGAGCGTCTTGCGCGCGGCCTTTGGGTCTTTGAGTTCGAGCTGGCAGTTGGCAATCGACAACGCTGCCTCGGGCGCCCGAGGATGCGCGGGTGCCAACGACAGCATGGAGCGAAAGTTGGCCACGGCCTCCTTGTAGGCGCGCGTAGCGTACTGCGCATTGCCCAACCAGAAAAGCGCAGAAGCGCTGTAGCCGCTCTGCGGATAGCGATTCACGAATTCGAAGAATCCGCTCTGTGCCGCCGGGAAGTCGCCTTTGCGAAACGTGGCCAGCGCGGCGTCGTAATCGCGGGTTTCCGCCGGGTCGGCGGTGAACTCCTGGCCGTCGACCGACACCTTGGTTGGCTCCATCTTTTTCAGCCGGTCTTCAACGCCTTGCGACAGGTCCTTCTGCTTGCGCTGCACTTCGGCAAGGTCACGTGTGAGCTGCTCGTCGATGCCGCGCTGCCGCGCCAGGTCGCCGCGCAAGCTTTCAATCTGCCCCTGCAGGTCGAGCAGGCTGCGCCGCATCTGCTGGTTTTCGCCTTTGACGCTGTTCAGCTCCTCGGCCTGCCTGGCGGCGGTCTGCTGGGCCCCGTCGGCCTGGCGGCGGAGTTCGAGGATGGCGCGGCGCGCCTCGTCGTCCTCGAACAGCGCCGCATGTGCCACAGGGGCAACCATCAGCCAGCAGCTGCCCAGCGCCAGAGC
>JAQGNA010000603.1 GCA_028292075.1 Rhodoferax sp.
CAGCCAGCGGCAGGCCGAACACCGGCGGCATGAGCGCCAGCAGGCAGCCCACGAACAGCAACACCAGGCCCATCCAGCGACCGCGCCCTGCGGCCTGCGCGGCGCCCAGTCCCTTGAGCGTCTGCGCCGGCGGAAGGCGCTGGGCCTGCCGCGCCGGCCACCAGCCGCCGACGACCGCCGCGGCCACGCCCAGAGCGCCGTAGATCGCGGCCGCCACGCCGTCCCACTGGAGGCGCGGCGCCACCCCGGCAAAATAACCGCCGCCGAGATCGCCCCCCAGCAGGCGCAGCGCGGCATCGGCCAGCAGGGTGCCCAGGGCGACGCCCGCCAGGCTGCCGATGCCGCCAAGCACCAGCGATTCCCAGAGCACGAGCTGCAGCCTTTCGCGCCCGGTGAGCCCCAGCACGCCGAGCAGCGCGAATTGCTGGGCCCGCTTGGCGACGCTCAGCGACAGCACCGAAAACACCAAAAACGCGCCGGTGAACAGGGCCACGAGCGCCAGCACCGTCAGGTTGACCCGGTAGGCACGCGACAGGTTGTCGATGCGCGTCGCCTCGTCGGCGGGCTCGGCCGCCTGCAAATCAGTTGGCAGGCGGAGCGACGCCACGAAGGCCGCGTGATCGGTGCCCGGACGCAGCCGCACGTCGATGCGCGACAGCCTGCCCTGCAGGCCGAAGAAGTCCTGGGCGGCGCCGATGTCCATCACGGCCAGCGGCGCTCCACTGGCGTTCACCCGCCCGCCGATCCGCACCATGCGGGGCGTGGTTGCCGGCATCGGCGCGGGCGCCGTGTTGCCGGCAAGCAGCATGCATTCGCCCGGGCCGTCGTTGCAGGGCAGCACCAGCGCGCGTTGGCGGGCGGCAGCGTTCAGGAACACCGTGGCCGGTGCGAACACTGCCGTCCTGGCGCCCTCGGCCGGCAACGGCATGAGGCCGGGCGCCACGTTGGCCACCACCAGCGCGTCCACGCCGATCACCCGCAGGGGCACGCGCTGGCCGCCCACCGCCTGACTGAAGGCGGCCACCTCGAGCACCGGGCTCGCCGCGGCCACCTGCGCATGCGGTGCCACCGAGGCGAACACGGCTTCGTCGAACCGGCCCTGGATGGCCCGCAGCTCCAGGTCCGGCTGGCCGCCGACGGACCGTACCGCGCTCGAGAATTCGTCCAGCGCGGAAGCGTTGATGAGGTGCACCGAAAACGCCAGCGCCACGCCGAGCGTGACGGCCAGCACGGCGGCGGCATTGCGCCAGGGGTGCTGGCGCAGTTCCTGCCAGGAGAACGTGGCCAGCAGGGAAGGAATGGGCTGCATGCCCGGATTGTGCGGTGGGCGGCGTTCAGGGCCCGGCACGGGGTGGATTAGTGCATCGGCGCCGGAGTGCATTGCCGGCGGCCGCCCTTCACTCCAGCAGCACGTGGTTCATGGCGGGGAAAATAGTCGAGTTGGACTCAACCGCAAACCCACCGCCAAGAACCCTCGCGGGAGGCGGGTACGGCATGGGCCGCCACCAGGGGCGCCCGCCTCGGGACCACCCAGGGTCCTTGCCGCCCGGCTGGATCAGTAGTCGTCCAGCACCGCGCCCTTGCTGGCCGTGGATGCGTTGAAGGCGAACTTGGCCTGCACGCCCCGTGTGTAGCGCGGCTTGGGTGCCGTCCAGGCCTGGCGGCGCTGTTCGATGATGGCGTCGTCCACGTTCAATTCGAGCAGCAGCTTGCGTGCATCGATGGTGATCGAATCGCCTTCCTCGATGAAGGCGATGGTGCCTCCCACCGCGGCCTCGGGCGCCACGTGGCCGACCACCATGCCCCAGGTGCCGCCGGAAAAACGCCCGTCGGTGATCAGGCCCACGGTTTCGCCCAGGCCGGCGCCGATCAGCGCGCCGGTGGGCGCCAGCATTTCGGGCATGCCGGGGCCGCCCTTGGGGCCAAGGTAGCGCAGCACCATGACGTCGCCGGCGACGATCTTGCCGTCGAGGATGGCCTTCAGGGCAGATTGTTCGTCGTCGAACACGCGTGCCGGGCCGGTGATGACCGGGTTCTTCAGGCCGGTGATCTTGGCCACGGCGCCTTCGGGCGACAGGTTGCCCTTCAGGATCGCCAGGTGGCCCTGGGCGTACATCGGGCGATCGATCGGGCGGATCACGTCCTGCGTGGAGGGCGGCACGTCGGGAATGTCCTTCAGCACTTCGGCGATCGTCTGGCCGGTGATGGTGATGCAGTCGCCGTGCAGCAGGCCGGCGACGAGCAGCGTCTTCATCACCTGGGGAATGCCGCCGGCCTGGTGCAGGTCGACCGCCAGGTACTTGCCGCTCGGCTTCAGGTCGCACAGCACCGGCGTCTTGACGCGCACGCGCTCGAAGTCGTCGATGGTCCATTCCACTTCGGCCGCGTGGGCGATGGCAAGGAAGTGCAGCACGGCGTTGGTCGAACCGCCGGTGGCCATGATCACGGCCACGGCGTTCTCGATCGACTTGCGCGTCACGATGTCGCGCGGCTTGATGTCCTTCTTGATGGCTTCGATCAGCACCT
>JAQGNA010000617.1 GCA_028292075.1 Rhodoferax sp.
CTTCCGCGCACGACCGAGGCGAAATACCTGTCGCGCCAGGTGGTGCTGGTGGGCTACGGCCGCGTTGGCCAGCGCATCGCCAGCGCCATGCGCGCGCACCACATTCCCTTCGTGGTGGCCGAGCAAAACCGCGAACTGGTGGAGCGCCTGCGCACGGAGGGCACGGCGGCCGTGTTTGGTGACGCCTCCGAGCCGGCGGTGCTGATCCAGGCGCACATCGCGAACGCCCGCATGCTGGTGATCGCCACGCCCGATTCGCTGAACCTGCGCCAGATGATTGCGAACGCACGCCTGCTCAACCCCGGCATCGAAACGGTGGTGCGCACCCACAGCGAAACCGAGGCGCGGCTGCTCGAGGAGGAGCAGGCGGGCAAGGTGTTCCTGGGGGAGCACGAGTTGGCGCAGTCGATGTTGCGCCATGTGCTGGCCCGCTCCACGCCCGACGCCGCCGTGGCGGGGCGGAATCACGCCTGAAGGTTGGCTGGACAGACAGCGTGGCCAGTCAGCCGGCGCCTGGACGTTCAATGTCCGCAGCGGTTGACTTGCAGCACCGCCCGCCCGTTCAGCGCCCTTGCCCGGCCCGCAGCCGGTTCACTTCGATCTCCGTCACGCCGCCGGCCTGGTTGCCCCAGGCGGTGCGGATGTGCGTGAGCACGGCCGCGATGTCGGCGTCGTCCAGCACCAGCACGAAGGGCGGCATGCCGAAGGGGCGAGGGTTGCCGGCCGTGGCAGGCGCGTAGCCGCCGTTCAGCACCGTCTGCACGAGGTTGGCCACCTGCGGCATGGTGACCGCGCGGTTGCCGGCCAGTGGTGGATAAGCGGCGCGCACGCCCTGGCCCTGGTCGCCGTGGCATTGGGCGCAGTGGCGTCCGTACAGCTGGCTGCCGCGCTCGGCTGCGCGCCGGTCGGTGGCGGCGGGCGGGGCCGGCTCGGTGGTCTGGGGCAGGGCCTTGAGGTAGGTGGCCATGGCGCCGAGGTCTCCCACCGACAGGTGCTGCGTGCTCTTGAGCACCACTTCTGCCATGGGCCCCAGCACCGAGCCGCCGGGCGCCACCCCGGTCTGCAGCAGGCGAACGATGTCCTCGCGCGGCCAGGCTGCGACGCCAGCCTCGAGCGGCGATGTAAGCGAGGGGGCGTACCAGTTCTGCATCGGGATCATGCCGCCGGCCAGGTTGAGCCGGTCGTCGGTGGCGCCCAGCGCATTCCGGGCTGTGTGGCAGGCACCGCAATGGCCCAGGCCCCGCACCAGGTAGGCGCCGCGATTCCATTCGGCGCTTTGGGTGGTGTCCACCGGCGGCGTGCCCGGCCGGAAGTAGAGTGCGCGCCAGACGGCCAGCGCGGGCTGCAGGTTGAACGGCCAGCGCAGCGCGTGCGGCGTGGCGGCCTGCGGCACGGCGGGCAGGCTCTTCAGGTAGGCATGAAGGGCGTCTGAATCGGCGCGGCTGACCTCGGTGTAGCTGGTGTACGGAAAGGCCGGGTACAGCAGGCGGCCATCTTTTGAACGGCCGTTGTGCATGGCACGCCAGAATTCGGCCGAGGTCCAGCGTCCGATGCCATGGTCGGCATCGGGCGTGAGGTTGCTGGTGTAGACCGTGCCGAACGGCGTTTCGATGCCGCGCCCGCCGGCATAGGGCGCGCCGCCGCGCGTGGTGTGGCAGCTGGCGCAGTTGCCGGCCAGCGCGAGGTAGGCACCGCGGGCCAGCACGTCGGGCGTGGTGGGCACAGCCGCCTCGGGTGCGGCCAGGTCGGGTTCGTCGCGCAGGTTCAGCAGCCACACCGCCGTTGCCAATGCCAGGCCTGTGGCAACGGCGCCCATTGCCAATCGTCCGAATCGTCCGAACCGGCCGAACCGAACGATCTTCCTCATGGCGCAGCCCTCGGTGGGGAAGGCATGGCGGCCGTGGTGGGGCTCGGCGCGGTCACGCTGCCGCAGCTCAGTTCCCGGGCGCCCGGCGGCAGCGCCGGCATGGCGCTCACCGCATGGGTGTCGGCAGGCAGGGCCTGCGCCGACAGCCATTGCGTCACGGCATTGATGTCCTCGGGCCGCAGCAGCTGCGCGATGGCGGCCATGCAGTCGGGTGCGTGCGCGCGCCGCTGGCCGGTGCGCCAGGCGCCGAGCTGGGCGTTCAGGTAGTCGCGCGGCAGGCCCAGCAGGCCGGGCACGTTGGGCGACACGCCGGTCAGCGCCGCGCCGTGGCACTGGGCACAGGCCGGAAGCTGGCGTGCCGCATCGCCCTGTGTCACCAGCTGGCGACCCTGGCGCAGCACCTCGGCCGTGGCGGTGGAAGCCTGCGGTGCGGGATAGGGCAGGTCGAGCTTCGAGAAGTACTGCGCGATCTCCATCAGGTAGGCGTCGCTCAGCGGATCGACCATCTGGGTCATCAGGCCGTAGTGCCGCCGGTTGTCGCGGAAGTTGAGCAGCTGGTGGTAGAGGTAGCCGGCGGGCTTGCCGGCGATGCGCGGGTAGTAGCCGTCGCTGGTGGCGCGGCCCTCCTTGCCGTGGCAGGCCGTGCAGGCGACCGTGCGCTGCGCAATGCTGTCTTCGAAGACGGGCGGCGCCGCGCTGGCGGGCGACATGCTCGCGGCGCCCGCGGCCAGCATCAGCATGGCAGGGCCAGCCATGGTGCGCCAGGCGTCCGGGTTGCGCCGGCGGGGCAGCGAGAAAAGTAGAAGCGAGAAAAGGGGGAGCAAGCGATGGTTCACCCCGGCATCATGCCGGACCCGGCGGCGCTCGTTAAGCGGCCTCGTCGGCTTTTTGCGCGCCCGGGCTCGGCGTCGGGCGGGCCAAACCGTCGATCAGCGGCGTCAGCGCCTCCACCGGGCCGGGCCGGCCGAAAAGATAGCCCTGGAACGCCTGGCAGCCATTGCCGGCCAGGAAGTCGCGCTGGCCCTGCGTCTCCACGCCCTCGGCCACCGCGGCCAGATCGAGGCTGTGGGCCAATGCCAGGATGGTGCGGGCGATGGCGGCATCGTTGGGGTTGGCCAGGATGTCGCGAACGAACGATTGGTCGATCTTCAACTGGTCGAGCGGTAGCCGCTTGAGGTAGGCCAGCGAGGAATAGCCGGTGCCGAAATCGTCGAGCGAGAAGCCGACGCCATGGGCCTTGAGCTCGGTCATCTTGTCGATGACTTCCTCGACGTCGGTGAGCAGCATGCTTTCGGTCAGCTCGATCTTGAGCCGTGCGGGGTCGGCGCCGGTGTCGGCCAGCACGGCCAGCACCTGGACCACGAAGTCGGTCTGGCGCAGTTGCCGGGCGCTCACGTTGACCGACATGGTGAGGCGCGCCGTGGCCGGGCTGCCGGCCCAGGCGGCCAGTTGGCGGCAGGCGGTCTCGAGCACCCATTGGCCCAGCGGCAGGATCAGGCCGGTCTGTTCGGCCATGGGAATGAAGTCGGCCGGCGACACCATGCCGCGCTGTGGATGGCGCCAGCGCACCAGCGCCTCCACGCCGGTGATGCGCGACGCCAGGTCCACCACCGGCTGGTAGTACAGCTGCAGTTCCTGCAGCGACAGGCCGAGGCGCAGGTCGGCTTCGAGCGACGAGCGGGCTGCCACCGCCGCCTGCATGTCGGGATCGAAGAAGCGCATGGCGTTCCGGCCAGCGGCCTTGGCCTGGTACATGGCCACGTCGGCGCGTTGCAGCAATTCGTCGACGCTGTGCGCGTGGCCGGCGAACAGCGTGATGCCCAGGCTCGGCGTGCTGTGGTGTCGGGTCTCGCCCAGCGCATAGGGCTGGTTCAGCTGCTCCATGATCTTGCGTGCCGCGGCATTGACATGGGTCGTGGCTTCTTCGAGCGAGCTGCCCACGTTCTCGAGCATCACCACGAACTCGTCACCGCCGAAGCGGGCCACGGTGTCGCCTTCGCGCACGCAGTCGACCAGGCGGCGCGCCACCTGCACCAGCAAGGTGTCGCCGACGGCATGCCCGTGGGTGTCGTTCAGGTCCTTGAAATTGTCGAGGTCGAGGAAGAGCAGGGCGCCGAACTGGCCGCTGCGGTCGCTGCTCGACAGCGCCTGGCCCAGCCGGCGCACCAGCAACCGGCGGTTGGGCAGCTCGCTCAGCGCGTCGTAGAAGGCCAGGCGTTCGATCTCGGCTTCGGCGAGCTTGCGCTCGGTGATGTCGCGGCCGGTGCCGTGGTAGCCCGTGAAGCGGCCGTCCTCGTCGAACACCGGCAGCCCCGACACGCCAAAGAAGCGGCGTCCGGGCGACTCGACCAACTCCACCGCGAAGACGTGGTCGCGAAACTCCTTGCGCGAGGCGATCATCGCCTCCCATTCGGCCCATTGCGCCGGCGTCGCCAGGTAGACGATGTGCTCACGCGACTCCTGGCGGGTCTTGCCGACCATGAGGTCGAACGGATAGCGCGCCTTCACCGCCTTCGAGGTTTCGAAGCTGGTGAAACGACCGTTGACATCCTGCTCCCAGAACCAGTCGCTGCTGAGCTCCGTCAGGCTGCGAAAGCGCGCCTCGCTCTGGCGCACCGCGGCCTGCGCCTGCATGTAGGAAGTGACGTCGGTGAAGGTGCGCACGTTCCCGCCCTCGGGCAGCGGCTTGGTGGCGATCTCGAGCACCCGGTCGTCGCGGGTGCGGCGCAGGTAGATGCCGGGCACGTCGCCGTGGCTGGCGCCGTATTCGCTGGCCACATAGGCCCGTGCGCGTTCCTCGACGTTGCCAAAGTCGTTGCCGAAGTCGCCGCGCGCCGTCTGGTAGCGCACCACCTCGGCCACGGGCGGCTGGCGCGCGACCAGGCTCTCGGGCAGGTCCAGCAATTCGAGGTAACGCTGGTTGTAGGCCATGAGCCGGTTGTCCGGCCCGGTCAGCGAGATGCCCTGCGCGATGCTGGTGAGCATGTTGCTCATGGTCCGGGTCTTTTCGGCAAGCAGTTCGCTGGTCTGCTGGTGGGCGAGCTGGGCCTGGCGCTTGAGCGCGTCGGCGCGCCGGGTCTGTACCAATTGGCCCAGCGTGCCGAGCAGTGGCTTCAGGAAGGCCATCTCGGCCGGGTCGTAGCCGTCGGGCCGGCCGGCCAGCAGCACCAGCGCGACCGGCGCTTCGTGCAGGTACACCGGAATGGCGACCCGGGCCGGCGTGGCGGCGGTGGCCGGCGAGGCGTCGGCCGCCGCTTCAAGCCAGGCGGCCCGCGTGGGCAAGGCCGCCATGAACATCCGCGTGGCGGTGGCCAGCATGGTGTCGGCCCAGTCGCCGCCCATCGGGAGCGGTAGCAGCAGCCGGCCTTGCGCGTCGCTCATCGCGTGCACCTGCAGCACCGGCTGTGCAGGCTGTGCGGGGAGGTCTTCACCGATCTCGGCGATGAGGCCGTGGCCGCTGCCGGTCAACGCCAGCAGGTCGTCGAGCAGGCATTCGAAGGCCGCGCTGTCGTCCATGCTGTCCATGAAGACCGACTGCGCCCGCCCGACGGCCTGCATCAACCGGTGCTGACTTTGCAGCAGATCGACGGCGCGGCGGCGCTCGGTCACGTCCATGTGGGTGCCCACCATGTGCAGCGCCCGGCCCTCGCTGTCTTGCCGGGTGATCGCGCCGCGGCTCTGGATCCAGCGCCATTCCCCCGAGCTGTGGCGCATGCGGAATTCGCGGTCGTAATAGGCCGCCGAGCCTTCGCCTTGCGCACGGATCTCACCGATCAGCGCGGGCCTGTCGTCCGGATGCACCAGTTCGAGCCAGCCGTTGGCCTGCAGTGGCACCTCGCCGGGCCGGTAGCCGAGCATGGTGTGCCAGGTCTCGCTGACCCGGTTGTTGCCAGTGTCGGTCTCCCATTCCCAGAGACCGAGGTGCGCCCCGGACAGCGCGGTCTCGAAGGCCTGGCGGCTCTCGCGCAGCTGCCGGCTGGCCGCGACGTTGTGGCGGGCCGCCTCGACCCGAGGCGCCAGCGTGTGCAGGTAGGCCAGGCCGGCATCCTTGACCAGATAGTCGGCATAGCCGCACTGGAGAGCGCGGGCGGCTGCCCATTCGTCGCCAGCGTCCACCATCAGGACGACGGCCTGTTCGGCCACCTCGGGCCAGAGGTCGAAAGCC
>JAQGNA010000648.1 GCA_028292075.1 Rhodoferax sp.
GCTGCCATGCGCACATCAAACAGGGCGCCAAGCTGGAGGAGAACCTTCAGGACGTGCTCGATGAAATCGAACCCGTCGGCGCCCGCCGCAGCGTAAAGGCCAAAGGCGATGACGCCGCCGGACCGGAACCCGCAGCCGACCCGTTCCTGACGGACATGGGCCATGACCCCATCGGGCTCGACGCGCTGGTCGCCCGCACCGGCATCTCGGCGGCGCAGCTGCAGGTGAAGTTGCTCGAACTCGAACTCGACGGCCAGGTGGCGCGCCTGGCTGGCGGGCTGTACCAGCGAACCGTCGCAGTCTGACCACGCCTCAGGGGCCGGCAGGGCGTCCAAGGCCTGTGGATCGATCTGCGTTATATTGAAGCCATGTTTGAAGTGCTCGTTTTCGTCTATGAAAACTACTGGCGCGGCGATGCCTGCCCCGAGCCGCAGCAACTCGGCCGCAAGCTGGCAGCCGCCGGCTTCGAGAGCGACGAAATCGCTGAAGCGCTGGCCTGGCTTGCCGGCCTGAATTCAGCGGCGCTCAGCACCGGCATGATTCACGTGCCCGCCGAGGCCGCAAGCAAAGCACTCACCGCGGCTCTGCCGCTGTCACCAGCGGCCGGCAGCCTGCGCGTCTACTCCGTCGCCGAGCAGGACCATCTCGGCGCCGATTGCCTCGGCTTCATCAGCTTTCTGGAGTCGGCCGGCGTCCTGCCGCCTCACATGCGTGAAATCGCGTTGGACCGCGCCATGGCGACCGGCGGCGATCAGGTCACGCTCGACGAGTTGAAAATCATCGTGCTGATGGTCTACTGGAGTTTTGGCGAGGAGCCCGAGGCGCTCATCCTGGATGAGCTCTGCGACGACGTAGAAGGCCGGCTGGCACACTGACGCCGAGGCCGAGAACGACGCCGTTTCGCGCCCCGTAGGCCACGCTACATCGGCTCAGACAGGCTGCGCTAGGCCAGCAAGCGTTCCGGATTCGCGTCGAGCTTGGCCAGCGCGTCGCGGGTGGCCCGCAAGGTGAGCGCTTCCTCTTCCTGCGGCACCATCAGGCCGGCCTGCAGGTAGGCGGCCAGGCGTCGTGCCTGAATCAGGTAGCTGCGGCCGTCCATCGACGCGAACAGGTGCAACTGCTTTCGGTCGCTGCGCCAGGCGAACTGAACCTGATTGATGCGGTTGCTGTGGTCAAGCATGAACCAGTGGCCGAGCTCCAATTCCTGGGCCCAGGCCAGCATGGCGTCGGTAGGTTTGGAACCGCCATCGGCAATGACTTCGATCGACGACGCGTCAATGCCCAGCATCATCTCGATGTTTTCGTTGTCCAGCGGCAGATCGCCCATGCTGTCGTCGCTGACGAAGTCTTCCAGGTTGGCCAGCCGCGCCGCCATCGACTCGATGCGGGCCTGCGGAATGGCTTCGGTCTTGGACATGAAAGCATCGGCCAGCGTGTCGCTGATCCGCTTGATGTGACCTTCCTGCACGGTGGAGTCGAGGCTTAGCAGCGTCATGCCCTGGCGCAGGCGTTGCAGCAACATCGGCAGGTTCTGGATCACCCGTGCCCGCTCGGCCCGGTTGGGCTTGGCACTGGCAGCCCAGACGAGCTCGGACGCAGCCTTTTTGAGTGCGATGGTTTCTTCATGCTGCGGCCCGTTTCGCACCGCTGCCATGGCCAGCACCTCGGCCCACACCTTGAACAAAAATTCGCGGATGTCCTCGCGCACCGGCAGCTCGCGCAGCATGTTGCGCAACTCGATGGTGTACTGGATCGCCAGCGTTTCCTTCTGCTCGACCTGCTGCGCCAGCGTGGCGACCCGCAGGGTGCTGCCCTTTTCGGTGAGGTACTTCGAGAGGAACTGCTGAAACTCGTCATAGACGAGCTGGAACACGCGGCGGCCGGTCTCGGGGTACTGCTCGATCACCTGCACCACGCGCTTGATTTCGGTCTCGAGGGCGCTGCCGTTGATGGCGCTTGCGTCGAAGCCCATCACGCAGGAGCCCATGCGGTCGATCAGCTGCCGGGCCGGATGGTCGAGCGTGCCAAAGAATTCGGGTTCGGCCAGCGCCACGCGCAGCACAGGAAGCTGCAGCCGCGCGAACCAGACCCGCACCGCTGGCGGAATCCGCTCCTCGGCGAGGATGCTCTGGAACATCAGTGCCACGATCTCGATGGTCGCCTTCTCACCCGTGGTGGTGGCGGCCTTCTTGAGCGCATTGGAACGCTCGCGCAGCTGCCCCGCTACCTGGGCGACATCCATGCCGCCGTAGTCGAGGGCACCGGTACCGGGCACGCTTCCGTAAAGCGGATCGGTGTCGCCGCCATCCTGCTTGCGGGCGATGGCGCGCGCAAGCGATGGGGAAATCGGTTGCTGAACGGTTTTGTCAAAGTCGCTGATGTGGTCGGTCAACACACGTTTCAGGTGGACCATCACACCCTGCGCACGGCGCCGGGCCCGCGCCAGCGGCGAGGCGACCGTCATCATGCGGGTTTCTTCGGCCGCTGAAGCGGCGCCGCGGCCCGTGGTCTGCATGCCGGCATTTCTGCCGCCGGCACCGGCAGCCGCACCGGCCCGCGCCCCGCCCGCTGGCGTACCGCCGCCCGCGCCTCCAGGCCGAGTGCTGCCACCTACGCCGAACCCACCGCCGCCGGCCCCGCCACTCCCATGACCCGCGCCACCTGCGGTACCGAAGCCGCTGCCGCCCATGCGGCCACTGGGCGCCCAGCCGGACGAATCGCCGTCTGCGCCGAATGACCGCGAAGGTGCGCCGGAGGCTGGGGACGCACTGTCGGTGCGGCGAACGCGTGCACGCAAATCGGCCGAAGCCGTGACGCCGTTCAAGGTAAGAAACGCATTGGCCGCCTTGTAGGCCTCGAGGAAGCGTGCCGCCAGTTCGCGCTGCACGACTTCCGTCACCAGGCCAAGACCGCTGCGGGACATGCCCGATGTGGTCCATTGCTCGACCAACGCCAGCAACGGCACCTCAGGGCGCACCACATCGAAGGCGCCGAGTTCATCGCTGCCCTCAAGTTGCTGCAGCCGGGCGCTGAGGTCGGCAAATTCTTCGGCGGAGCGCTCCAGCACTACCTGCGCCATGCGAGAGGCGACGATCTTGTTCTCGACCACGTCGTCGCCCATCAACTCGAACGTCAGCGTGTTCGATCGAGGCTGCACGCCGGCAGGCGCGGGCGCGCGCAGCAGTTTTTGCCACGCAGAGAAAGTGCCGGACTCCCAGGTGGCGGCACGTTGCTGGAAGGCCGTCCAGATGTCGCGACGTTCCTGCATCTCGCGCGCGGGCCGTACTTCGTCGACCATCAACGCGAGGCGTTCCCGCACGGCCAGCCGCAAAGGCGCCAGAGCGTCGCCCAGTTGCGCGACGAACTTTTCCCGGGCTTGCTGTGCTAGCGAACGCTGATAGGCGCTGGACGTGCTGGTTGCCATGTTGTCATGCGCAGGCTAGACGGTGGCGCCTGCGTTCGGATCGTTGGGGTCTTCTTCTTTTTTGGCCGTTGACTTGACGAGATCTTCGCGCTTGATGCCCAGCCACATGGCAATGGCCGCGGCGACAAACACCGAGGAATAGATGCCGAAGCAGATGCCGATGGTGAGTGCGAGCGCAAAGTAGTGCAGCGTCGGACCACCGAACAGGAACATCGACAAAACCATGATCTGGGTTGATCCATGCGTGATGATAGTGCGGCTGATGGTAGAGGTAATGGCGTTATCGATGACCTGCACCGTGTTCATCTTGCGGTATCGTCGAAAGTTTTCGCGGATTCGGTCGAAAATCACGACGGATTCATTCACCGAATAGCCCAGAACGGCCAGCACTGCCGCCAGTACCGGCAGTGAAAACTCCCACTGGAAAAACGCGAAGAAGCCCAGGATGATGACCACGTCGTGCAGGTTGGCGATGATCGCCGCCACTGCGTACTTCCATTCGAAGCGGATCGCCAGGTAAAGGATGATGCCGCCCACCACGAAGGCCAGCGCCTTCAGGCCGTCGACCGTCAGCTCGTCGCCCACCTGCGGTCCGACGAACTCGGTACGGCGCAGCGCCACCGAGGCGTCTTCCGTCTTCAACGCCCCGATGACCTTTTCGCTCAGCTGGGCGGAGCTCACGCCCTTGCTGGCCGGCAGGCGGATCAACACGTCGCGGGCTGTGCCGAAGTTCTGCACCTGCACGTCGTTGTAGCCCATGCCGGCCACAAGCTTGCGCACCTTGTCCAGGTCGGCCGGTTGCGAATAGCTCACTTCCATGAGCGTGCCACCGGTGAATTCGACCGAGAGGTGCAGCCCGCGCGAGAACAAGAAGAACACCGCCGCGAAGAAGGTGGCGAACGAGATGATGTTGAACACCAGCGCATGCCGCATGAACGGAATGTCGCGCCGGATCTTGAAAAACTCCATGAATGGTCCTTAGTGGGCGCAGGCAGGGCAGTGGCGCAAGGCGCTGGCTGCCGATGCCTGGTGGGCCCTTGTCACAAATGAGGGGGTCAGGCCTTGGCTTCTGCCTGGCCGTCCGGGCGCCACACGGTACCGATCGACACGGACTTGAGCTTCTTCTTGCGGCCATACCAGAGGTTGACCAGTCCGCGCGAAAAGAACACCGCCGAGAACATGCTGGTCGCGATGCCGAGGCAGTGCACGACGGCGAAGCCCCGCACCGGACCGGAA
This sequence comes from Rhodoferax sp., assembly GCA_028292075.1. Next base: position 4,661 of record JAQGNA010000648.1, read on the forward strand.
CCAAACGCCAGCAGCGCCACGCCGGCGATCAGGCTGGTCACGTTCGAGTCGAGAATGGTCGCCCAGGCCCGGTCGTAGCCGGCATGGATCGCGCCCTGCGGCGAAGCGCCAGCACGCAGCTCCTCGCGCACCCGCTCGTTGATCAGCACGTTGGCATCGATGGCCATGCCCAGCACCAGCGCCATGGCGGCCATGCCCGGCAGCGTGAGCGTGGCCTGCAGCATCGACAGCACGGCCACCAGCATCAGCAGGTTGACGGCCAGCGCGATGCTGGAGAACACGCCGAACAGCATGTAATAGCAGCACATGAAGATGGCCACGGCGACGAAGCCCCAGGTCACGCTGTGGAAGCCCTTGGCGATGTTCTCGGCGCCCAGGCTCGGGCCGATGGTGCGCTCCTCGATGATCTCCCTGGGCGCGGCCAGCGAGCCGGCGCGCAGCAGCAGCGAGGTGTCGTTGGCTTCGCTGGTGGTCATGCGGCCAGAGATCTGCACGCGGCCGCCCGAGATCTCGCTGCGGATCACCGGCGCGGTGACGACTTCGCCCTTGCCCTTTTCGAACAGGATGATCGCCATGCGCTTGTTGATGTTCTCGCGCGTCACGTCCTTGAAGATGCGGGCGCCCTTGGCGTCCAGCGTCAGGTTGACGGTGGGCTCCTGGGTCTGGCTCTCGAAGCCGGGCTGGGCGTCGGTGAGGTTCTCGCCGGTCAGGATCACCTGCTTCTTGACGATGACGCCCTGACCGCTGCGGTCAAGGTAGCGCTCGGCACCGAAGGGCACGGCACCGGTGCCGGTTTCGGCCGAGCGAGCCTCGGTGCTCTCGTCCACCAGGCGAACCTCGAGCGTCGCCGTGCGGCCCAGGATGTCCTTGGCCTTGGCGGTGTCCTGCACGCCCGGCAATTGCACGACGATGCGGTCCAGGCCCTGCTGCTGGATCACCGGCTCGGCCACGCCGAGTTCGTTGATCCGGTTGTGCAGGGTGGTGATGTTCTGCTTCAGCGCCTGGTCCTGCACGCGGCGGGCGGCTTCGGGCTTGAGCGTGGCGCTCAGTTTGTACTCGGTGCCATCAGGCGTTTCCACCGTCTGCAGGTCGGGGAACTGGTCCTGCATCACGGCCTTGGCGGCAGCCAGCGTTTCAGAGTCGCGCAACCGAAGCTCGATGGCCTGTCCGTTACGGGCAATGCCGCCATGGCGCACGTTCTTCTCGCGCAAAGCGCCGCGCAAGTCACCAGCGAGTGACTCCGCCTTTTTGGTGAGTGCCGCAGGCATGTCGACCTGCAGCATGAAATGCACGCCGCCGCGCAGATCCAGACCCAGGTACATCGGGCCGGCATGCAATGCATGCAGCCAGGCGGGCGAACGCGACAGCAGGTTCAGCGCGACCACGTAGCCGGGATTGGCCGGGTCCGGGATCAGCGCCTTCTCGATGGCGTCTTTTGCCTTGAGCTGCGTGTCGGTGGACGCGAAGCGCGCCTTGACCGAATTGCCGTCGATGCCAATCACGTCAGGCGTCAGGCTGGCCGCCTTGAGGGCTTCCTCCACCCGGGCTTGCGTCGTGGCGTCGATCTTGACGCTGGCCCGTGCGGCGGAGACCTGCACGGCCGGCGATTCACCAAAGAAATTGGGCAGGGTATAGATGGCCCCCACCAGTAGCGCGACCAGGATGATCGCGTACTTCCATACCGGATAACGGTTCATGATCGCGCTTGTGTGTCCAATGGCTGAAAGAAAAACCGCTTACTTGATGGTGCCCTTGGGCAGCACTTGCACCACGGCGCTGCGCTGCACCTGGACTTCCACGCCGTTGGCGATTTCCAGGCCCAGGTAGCCGTCACCCATGCGGCTGACCTTGCCCAGCAGGCCGCCAGCCGTGGCGATCTCGTCGCCCTTGGCCAGCGCTTCGATCATGGCGCGGTGCTCCTTCTGCTTCTTCATCTGCGGACGGATCATCACGAAGTACAGCACCACGAACATCAGCACCAGCGGCAGCATGCTGGTGAGGGAAGACATCATGTCGCCAGCGGGTGCGGCGGCGGGGGCGGTCTGGGCGAAAGCGGAAGAAATGAACAAGGCAGGCTCCACGGGAAAGTCGTAAAAACAGACAGCCAGCGGCGCGCCGAAGCAGCCGCTGGCTGGGCAAAGTGGGCCCGATTGTATGCGGGGCCATGCCCGAACTGTCCACAAGCCCCTTCAAGCCCCCCGGACCATCTGAAGCGAAGGCCGGCCCCACCGGGCCGGACACGCGCAGCGCGGCGTCGGGCAGAGGCTGACCTTCAGACCTCGGTGCCGGCGCGGCTCAGGGCCCACTGCCTGACCGCCGGCAGCACGGGATCCACAGTTTCAAGCGACACCCGTTCAGCCGACGTGGCCAGCGGTGCCAGGCCGTTCAAGGCATCGGCCGAAAGCCGCCCCACCACGCGACCGAGCTCACCGAAGCGCAGCCCCTGCCTGACCAGGTAAGCCAGGTAGGTATGGCGTAGCGCCTCGGGCGTGATGTCCTGCGGCTGTGCCAGCCCGGCATCGTGCGCACTGGAGGTAACTGCCGCCTCGACGTCCTCCGGACGCAGCGCCTGGCCGTCCGGCCCCGGGAACAACAGCGTGTCGTCACCGACCGCGGGTGACTGTGCGCGCATGGCATCGAGCAGCGCCGAAGGCAACGACAAAACGCGGCGTGAATCGCCGGAGACGGCCAGCGTGCCGGTTGTCGGATTCGCATCCGCCCCCCGCACGTTGGCAATTTCCGCCGGCCGCAGCCCGCACAGCAGACAGGCCAGCAATGGCTGCACATCCGCGGCCGCCGAGCCCAGCAGGGCCGCCACCTCGGTCGAATCCAATTCGCGCGGCAGCGGCTGGGGCAGTGCCGGTAGCGCCCGGCCTTCCTGCAGCAAGGGTTGCTGCGCGCCGGCCTGCAGGCGGGCAGCCACGCCCGACGGATAGGCGCCGGACATCCAGGGCTGAGGAATGATCACCGCTGAAGGGCCAGCCGCCACCGGCTCCTCCCGGTTGAAGAACTCGACGAACCAGACCGCCAGGAACGCCAGGATGAGCGAGCCCACCACACTGATGGCCGCATCCCTTGCATAGAGCGGGCGCCAGGCCGATTCAGGCGTGGTGGCCAGTTCGACGACCTGCACCTTCGGCTTGCGCGTCAACTCGCTGGCCTCCAGCGCCATCAGCCGCTGCTGCGCGCCCTGGCGCAGTTTCTCCAGTCCGTCGAGTTCGTCCTGCATCGCCTTGAAGTCGACGAAGCTGCGGCTGAACGTCTGGACCGACGCCTTGTCTTCGCTCGACTGCTGCTGCAGCCGACGGGTGGCGGCGCGGGCACCGGCGAGCTCTTCGCGCGCCACGGCCAGCGCATTCTGCTGGCTTTTGCCGCGCTCGACCTCGAGCTGCTGCTCCAGGCTGTCGATGCGCATCTTGAGCGCGCGTGCGTCCGGGTCCATGCCGAGGTAGCTGGGCGTGAACTGGCGCTCCAGCGCGCGCCATTGCTCGCGCCACTGCGAGAGCCGCTGCTCCATGCCGGCCACGGTCGGGTTGTCCTTGGCGAGTTGCGCCAGCCGTCCCTCGGCCACCGCCTGCTCCACCGCGCGCAGCCGGCCTTCCGCCGTGGCCTCGCGTTCGTTCGCGGCGGCCAGCGAGACGCCCAGGCCTTTGACGCGGGCCAGCACCTGGTTTTCGTCGCGCTCGGCGGAGACGATGTTGGCACGCATGCGGAAGCTTTCGACCGCCTTCTTGCGCTCGGCCACCTGCGCGTCCATGACACGCGATTCTTCACGCGCGCCCGCCAGCAGCGTGCGCGACGCCGTCTCGCCGGCACGGGCCTGCTCTTCGCGGTAGACGTCGATCACGGTGTTCACCAGGTTGGCCACCAGAAGGCGCTGCGGGCCCTCGGCCTCGATCTGCGCGACGTTGGTGCCACCTACCGGGTTGACGGTCAACATGCCCTGCAACGCGGCCACGGTGTCGGCGTCGGTGGCCGACTCGAATGTCTGCCCGCGCGCCTTGAGACGCGCGACCACCTTCTCAAGCAAGGGCCGGCTGCTGAACACCTGCATCTCCACCAGAAACGACTGATTGCTGTCCTGCTGGGCGGCGGTGTCATTGAGTGGTGACCTGGACTGCGGCGTCACCTGCACCTTTGCCGAGGCCTGGTAGATCGCAGGACGTGCGAAGGTGTAAGCCAGGCTGGCCAGCGCGCACACCAGGAAGACGATGCTGAACACCAAGATCCGCCGGCGCATGGCATGGCTGGCGGGCCGCCGTGCAGCAGGGTCGTTCAGATGGTCATGGGCGGAATAGATGCGGTCGGAAAGGCGCGGGTCTTGCACGGGAACCCCCTGGATGCTCGGGCGCCATGGCGTCCCGCGTCGATGGATGGCCCAGGTGTCGGCACAGACCGCGCCGGCACCTGGAATGGACGGAAACTATAAGCGCGCGGCCTCGTTGCCGACAAGCCCTGCCCACAGCCGAGCCGCACGCGGGCTCGGTTTCCCATCGCCCCGCGAAGAACCAACCCTGTGCCGGTTCAGGCCGCCTGCTTCATCCCCGCCGGCTGCGCGAACTCGGCTGTCAGCGTGGACCAGCGTGCCCGGGCCTGCACCAGGTTGCGCTCCTTCACATGGCCATAGCCCCTGATCTGCTCGGGGATGCGGGCGATCTCGACGGCCGTTGCATGGTTGGCCGCATTCAGCGCCGGCAGAATGGCCGCGATGCTGCTGCGGTATTCGCCGATCAGTGCGCGCTCGGTGCGACGTTCCTCGGTCTTCCCGAAGATGTCGAGGGCCGTGCCGCGCAATCCCTTGAGCTTGGCCAGCAGCCGGAAGCCGGTCAGCATGGAGGGACCGAACTTCTGCTTCTGCAATTCGCCCTTGGCGTTCTTCTTCGCGATGAGGGGCGGTGCAAGGTGGTAGTTCAGCTTGAAGTCGCCTTCGAACATGCCGTTCACCTTGGCCAGAAAGGCCGTGTCGGCATGCAGGCGCGCCACTTCGTACTCGTCCTTGTAGGCCATGAGCTTGAACAGGTAGCGCGCCACCGACTCGCTCATCGTCGTCTTGCCGAGCGGCGCCTCGGCGTGCTGCACCTGCGCCACGAAGGCGCGGTACTGCTCGGCATAGGCGGCGTTCTGGTAGGCCGTGAGGAACTCGGCCCGCCGCGCCACCAGGGTCTCGACAGTCTCGCGCTTCTTGAACTCGACCACCTGCCCCGGCTGCACGCGGCGTGCAAAATCGTCCGGGCGCTGTGCGGCCTGGCGGCCCCAATCAAAGGCGGTCTTGTTGTTGTCGACAGCGACCGCGTTCAGCTCGATGGCGCGCATCAGCGAGGCATGGGCGAGCGGGACCCAGCCCTTCTGCCAGGCATAGCCCAGGATCATCGGGTTGACGTAGATGCTGTCGCCCATCAGTGCGGTGGCCGCGGCATCGGCATCGAACATGCCGAGTGCATGCGCGCCGACGGCCGCACCGATCTGCGCCGCGCAGGCGTCCTGCGGGTTCTGCCAGTTGGCATTGCGCACGAAGGCGGCCGTGGGCGCACTGTGGCTGTTGAGGTCGACGTGGGTACGGCCTTCGCGGATGCGGGCCATGGTTTCGTCGTTCTCCGCCACCAGGGGGTCGCATGCCAGAATCAGGTCGGCCGCCGCCG
>JAQGNA010000693.1 GCA_028292075.1 Rhodoferax sp.
CCAGTGCCGGATTGAAGCTGTCCATCTGGTGGCTACCTTCATCGTTCAGCACGCCGGGCTGCAGCCGCGCCACGGCGTCGAGCAGGGCCATGGCCGCAATCTCGCCGCCGGACAAAACGAAGTCGCCGAGGCTGATCTGGTGCGTGACATGGGCATCGATGAAACGCTGGTCCACACCTTCATAGCGCCCGCACAGCAGGACGGCCCCGGCGCTGGCCGACCAGGCTTCGACCGCCGCGTGGTTCAACGCAGGTCCGAGCGGAGAAAACAGAACGACCGGTGCAGGGTCTGCTTCAGATCGGTCCAAGACGATGTGACGCAGACACAGCGCCAACGGCTCCGCCATCATCACCATGCCGGGCCCACCGCCGAAGGGACGGTCGTCGATGCGGCGGTAATTGCCTTCCGCGAAATCGCGAGGATTCCAGAGGTTGACCTGCACCTGGCCGCCCGCATAGGCACGGCGGGTGACGCCGCTGGCAAGGAACGGCTCGAACAGCTCGGGAAATAGCGTGATGACGTCGAAGCGCATGCCGCAACGCCTCAGTAGTCGGGTTGCCAGTCGACGTTGATGCGCTTGGCGGGCAGGTCGACCCCGTCCACGAAGGCGGCGACGAAGGGGATCATGCGTTCGACATTGGCGGTGGCGCCGGCGGCGTCTACCACCTCGTCGTTCAGCACCAGCACGGTCTGGGGTCCGGTCGACAGCAGCTCCTTCACCTCGCCCAGGGCCACGCCTTCGCGGTTGACCACAGCGAGGCCGATCAGGTCGACCCAGTAGTACTCGTCGCTGGCGGCAGTGGGAAAGGATTCGCGGGCAATGAAGATGCGTGCGCCGCGCAAAGCCTCCGCGGCGTCGCGGCCATCGACCTCGTGGGCAGTGGCCACGACGGTACCGGAGTGGTCCTTGGCCTCACGGACGCGCAACAGCAGCGTGCCGGTGAAATTCTTGGCGCCCCTTTCAGCGGGCAGCAGAAACCATCGCCTGGACGAAAGAAGCGCCTCGGGATCGGCGCTATAGGGATGGACCTTGAACCAGCCCTTGATGCCCCAGGCGTCCGCAATGCGGCCCACCTCGATTGCATCGGGCGGCAATACGGCCACATCGAGAGAAGGCATCATGCAAGTAAGAAAGGCTGGCCGCGCCCCGAGGCGCTGGCACAGCCCTTGGCAAATGGTTAGGCAGCGACTGCGGCGGCAGGTGCTGCTGGTGCCGCAGCAGCCTTCTTGGCGGCTTGCTGGATCAGGCGTTCCACAGTGGGGGAAGCCTGTGCACCGACACCGCGCCAGTACGTCAGGCGGTCCTGGGCAATGCGGATGCTTTCTTCGCTGCCGGTGGCGATCGGGTTATAGAAACCGATGCGCTCGATGAAACGGCCGTCACGACGGGTACGCTTGTCGGCAACGACGATGTTGAAGAACGGGCGTGCTTTTGCACCGCCACGGGCGAGTCGAATGACGACCATGATTTATCCTTTGGGGTGGTTGAAGAAGAATTCAACCGAAAATACCGGTCTCGAAAACCGGCTTTCTCTCGACATTATTTCGACGTTGAGACACGCGACTGACCACCTGACCAGCGACACGCCGAAAAGCTCCCTATTATACCTTTAACCTTTCTTTAAGCGTTCACCGCACACCTCATGCCTGTCATCCGCGCCAGCCGAGACGAAGACGTCGCCGCCATCACCGCCATCTACGCCCACCACGTGCTGCACGGCACCGGAACCTTCGAGACCATCGCTCCAGAGGCAGCCGAAATGGGACAGCGCCGCGCCGACGTGCTTTCAAAGGGTCTGCCCTACCTTGTGGCCGAAGAAGCCGGCCAGGTGTTGGGTTTTGCCTACTGCAACTGGTTCAAGCCGCGCCCGGCCTACCGTTTTTCGGCGGAAGACTCGATCTATCTTGCGCCCGACCTGGCCGGGAAAGGCCTGGGCAAGCAGCTGCTGGCCGGGCTGGCCGCAGAGGCCGAACGCGCGGGCGTTCGCAAGCTGATCGCCGTCATCGGCGACTCGGCCAACGCTGGCTCGGTCGGCGTGCACCGGACGCTCGGCTTCACGCAAGTTGGCGTGCTGAAGTCTTGCGGATGGAAGTTCGGCAAATGGCTCGATGTGGTGCTGATGGAAAAGTCGCTTGGCGAGGGCGACACCACGCCACCTACACAGGCGGCCACATGAAGAACAAGACCGTTGCGGCCTGGCTGTCCTTCCTAGGCGGCCCGCTGGGGCTGCAGCGCTTTTATCTGCATGGCTTTGGCGATATCTGGGGATGGCTCAGCCCCATCCCGACGGCCCTCGGCCTCTACGGCATCGAGCGGGTGCAGCAGCTGGGGCTTGACGACCACTGGAGCTGGGTGCTGATTCCCTGCCTCGGCCTGATCATCGCCACCGGGGCGTTGATGGCCATCGTCTATGGCCTGATGACTGCCGAAAAATGGAACGCCCGGTTTAATCCAGGGGCCAGCAGCGAGGCTTCGAGTGGACAGACCAACTGGCTCACCGTCGGCGCGCTGGCCTGCGCCCTGCTTTTGGGCACCGGCACGCTCATGGCCAGCCTGGCTTACAGCTTCCAGCACTACTTCGAATACCAGATCGAGGAAGCCGCCAAGATCAGTCAGTAGGCTGGCAAGGCTGGCAAGGCGGGCGGTGGGACAGCGCCCACCCTTGAAGCAGATTCAACAGCTTCAAAACAGCTTCAGGCTGACCCAGTAGCCGATGGCCGCGACGAACGCCGAGGCCGGAATCGTCAGGATCCACGCCCAGACGATGTTGCCGGCCACGCCCCATCGCACCGCGCTTGCACGCTGGGTCGAGCCCACACCGACGATGGCGCCGGTGATGGTGTGCGTGGTCGACACCGGAATGCCCAGCATGGTCGCCATGACCAGCGTGATCGCGCCGCCGGTTTCGGCGCAGAAGCCGCCCACAGGCTTGAGCTTGGTGATCTTCTGCCCCATGGTGCGCACGATGCGCCAACCCCCGAACATGGTGCCGCCCGCAATGGCGGTGTAGCAGCTGATGATGGTCCAGGTGGGTGGCGCAGCGTCGGTGGCCGAGGCATAGCCGGTGGCGATCAGCAGCATCCAGATGATGCCGATGGTCTTTTGAGCGTCGTTGCCACCGTGTCCCAGGCTGTACGCACCG
>JAQGNA010000734.1 GCA_028292075.1 Rhodoferax sp.
AGGCGGGAATGGATTTGACGATGATCATGAACCGCATGGCAGCTTCTCCCGGGTCGGTGCCGAAGAAGTTTCGGCTTTCATCCCCACGACGAACATCACCTTCGCTTTTCGACAGGCCGGGCGCTGCGTAAAAACCCTGATGGTCGGTCTACATGAAGCACGGGCCAAGCTCGCGCACCTCGACGGTGGCCCAGCCGGCTGCCGGGCATTCGCGGGCGATGGCCACCGCCTCCTCGCGCGTAGCGCAGTCGACGAGAAAGAAACCGCCAATCAATTCCTTGGCTTCCGCAAACGGGCCGTCGAGAGTCTGGCTCCGGCCTGCGCCGGTGCGCACCCGCACGGCCGGACTCTGCAGCGATTCGGCCGCCTTCAGCACCCCGCGCGTCTCCAAACTGGCCGCGAAAGCCAGCATGCCGTCATAGGCGGCGCGGCCTTCCGCTTCAGTGCGGGCGGCACGTTGGCCGGGTGGCTCGACGATCAGCAGCAAATACGACATGGCAGCTCCTCCCGGGGCGGACCCCGCTTGAAAGCCCGCATCATAATCATCACCGGGCAAGGCCCCAAGGCGCGGCATCGCCCGACCCGTACGCCGGTCTTACACCTTCGAGAAGTCGGGCCTGCGCTTTTCCATGAAGGCGCTGAAGGCCTCACGTGCGGCCGGGGCCTGCATCATGCGACCGAAGCTGGCGGCTTCTTCGTGAATCTGCTGGGCGACCTGCGCTGCCTGGCCCTTCTTCATCAGGCGCTTGGTTTCGATCAGTGCGGTGATCGGCTTGGCGGCCAGCTTCCGGGCCTGCGCGAGAGCGAGGCCGTTGGCTTCGGTGGGGGGCACGATGCGGTTCACCAGGCCCACCTCGAGCGCCGCCTCGGCCATGAACGGATCCCCCATCAGCAGCGCTTCGGCCGCCCGGTGGTAGCCCATCATCTGCGGAACCAGAAGGCTCGATGCCGCCTCGGGGCAGAGGCCGAGGTTCACGAAGGGCATCGAGAACGCCGCGTTGTCACCGGCGTACACCAGGTCGCAATGCAGGAGCATGGTGGTGCCGATGCCCACCGCCGGACCGCAGACCGCCGCCAACAGCGGCTTGGGGAAGGTACTGAGTTCGGCCAGGAAGCGCAGCACGGGGGCGTCGAGGCTGTCCGCCCGGCTCGCCAGAAAATCGCCGATGTCGTTGCCGGCGCTGAAGATGGTCTCGTGGCCCTGGAACACCACCACGCGCACCGAAGCATCGGCCGACGCCGCGGCCAGCGCGTCGGCCAGCTCGGCGTACATCGCGGCGGTGATCGAATTCTTCTTTTCGAGCCGGTTGAAGGTGATGGTCATGACACCGGCTTCGGTGTGCTTGAGGATGTCGCTCATGAGGTCTCCAGGTTTGAGGGCGGGCCGCAGCATGGGGCGAAGCGATGGTCGCATGCTTTGTGCTGCGTCAGGAGGCAAACGCCGCGGCATTTAACCGCGGCGCTACTCCTTGTAGTAGACGATCTGGTGCGAGGTGGCGAGCAAGCGCCCGGCCTCGTTCCAGAGTTGCGCAGACTGATCGAAAAAGCCGTTGCGAAACGCCTGGGCCCGGGCCTGTCCCAGCAGAAAGCTGCTGCCGGTGGCGGCGAGCTGTGCACTGTCGGCATGGAAGTACACCGTGAACGACACCGTGCCCGCCGGCACGATCTTGCGTCGCCGCAGCCATGCGCGTGGATAGAACACATCGCTCATCGCGGTCAGCGCCGGGAAGTCGAGCGGCCGCGGCGGCGCGTCGCGCACCCACAGCCGCGACAGGCTGGCGATGTCGGGATGTTCATCGTTCTGCTGGCCGTCCCACTCGGTCGGCACATTGCCCTGCAACGGGCGCATGTCGTAGCGCTGCAGCCAGGGCAGGCGGCCATCGATCATGCGCAGGGCGGTGGCGTCGGGCGGTGCCACCACGGGCATCGGCATGTCGTTCACGCCCCAGGTCTCGCGCCGGGCCGCGGTGACGGCGGTGGCGGTGGTGACGACCTGCGCGCTGCCGTTGGCATCGGCCTGCGTCATTTCGATGGTCCAGTGCTGGGTGGAGCGGTTGGTGCGCACCGGCCGCGCGTCGACGGTGAAAGCGCCCGGACCCAGTGCCGCGGCGAAGTTCACCGTGAGCGCGATCGGTTCGCCCAGCAGCGCCGGGTGGCGCAGCACAGCCTGCAGCGCCGTGGCCGCCGTGGCGCCGCCGAAGGGGCCCACCATGTTCCAGTAGGCGGGGCTGGCAGTGCCGGTAAAGCGGCCGTCGCCGGCGCCTGGCACCGGTTCAAGCTGCAGGGCCTGGTCGAGAAAATGCATGCGTGGATCTCCTGAAACGGGAACCGGGCAGAAAAGTCAGCCGGCGATGACCACCGAGGCTCAGACGCGTTCGAAAATGCCGGCGGCGCCCTGCCCCATGCCCACGCACATCGTCACCATGCCGTACTTCAGGTTCTTGCGGTGCAGCGCATGCACCACCGTGGCCGAACGGATGGCGCCCGTCGCGCCCAACGGATGGCCGAGCGCGATGGCGCCGCCCATCGGGTTGACCTTGGCCGGGTCGAGGCCGAGCGTGCGCATCACCGCCAGCGACTGCGCGGCGAAGGCCTCGTTCAGCTCGATCCAGTCGATGGCATCCTGCTTCAGGCCGGCCGCCCGCAGCGCCGCTGGAATCGCCTCGATCGGGCCGATGCCCATGATGTGCGGCGGCACACCGCGGCTTGCATAGCTCACGAAGCGCGCCAGAGGCTTCAGGCCGAAGCGCCGAACGGCCGATTCGCTCGCGAGGATCAACGCGCCGGCGCCGTCCGAGGTCTGTGAACTGTTGCCCGCCGTGACCGAACCGCGCGCGGAAAACACCGTGCGCAGCTTGCCGAGGCCTTAGATTCTGGTGTCGGGCCGGGCGCCTTCGTCCAGGCTCACCATGCGGGTCTGCATGGCCACCTCGGCGGAATCAAGATCGACGGAACGCTCGGTCACCTCGA
>JAQGNA010000744.1 GCA_028292075.1 Rhodoferax sp.
TGCGCTGCAGCGGCAGTTTTTCGGCCTGCAGCAGCGCCTGCGCCACGGCGTCGGTGTAGGCGCGCACCAGCCCTCCGGCGCCGAGCTTCACGCCGCCGAAGTAACGCACCACGGTGGCGAGCACGCCTTCGAGGTCGTGGTGCCGCAGCACGGCGAGCATCGGCCGTCCCGCGGTGCCGCCGGGTTCGCCGTCGTCCACGGCGGCCGACTGCCCGCCGGCCAGCAGTGCCCAGCAAACATGTGCCGCGCCGGGATGCTGCCCACGCAGCGCATCGACGCGAGCCTGCGCCTGGCCGCGGTCGGCCATCTGCTCGACGCAGCCGATGAAACGGCTCTTGCGGATCAGCAGTTCGCTGTGGACCGGGGCGCGCAAGGTGAGGGGCATGGGCGGTGAGCTTAACCGGCGCTTGGACAAGCATCACACGTCCATGGCGGTGCCGCACCATGGCACAGAGAGCCGGCGTCCCGGGCACACCCTGCGCGCCGGGTTGCCGACGCGCTGTTCCATCGACCGGTCATCTCGATTTGCTTCGATCGATATGCGTTTTTGGCGCTTGGCGGCAAGCCCGGGAGCCAGGGCCGCGCGGCAGAATCGCGCATGACTTTGCCCCGCCTCATTTCCTCACCTGAAGACTTCGCCATCACCGCGTTTGCGGAAGTGCGCGCGGCCCTGCTGGCGCGACGCGAGATCGCGCTGCTCGACGTCCGCGAAGAAGCACCGTTCGCCGAATCGCATCCGCTGTTCGCTGCCAACCTGCCGCTGTCGCGCATCGAACTCGAGGCCTGGCGGCGCATTCCGCGGCGCGATGTACCGGTGGTGGTGTACGACGACGGCGAGGGGCTTGCGCTCCGGGCGGCGCGGCGGCTGTGGGCGCTTGGCTACACCCGCGTGAGCCTTCTCGAGGGCGGCCTCCAAGGATGGGCGGCGGCAGGTGGCGAGTTGTTTTGCGACGTGAACGTACCGAGCAAGGCCTTCGGCGAACTGGTGGAGGCCGAGCGGCACACGCCCTCCTTCAGCGCCGAGGAAGTGCGGGCCCTGCTCGATGCCAGGGAAGCCGGCCAGGCCGACGTCGTGGTGCTCGATGCGCGGCGCTATGACGAGTACCACACCATGTCGATTCCTGGCGGCATCAGCGTGCCGGGTGGCGAGCTGGCGCTGCGGGTGCGGACCCTGGCACCCGACCCGCGCACCCAGGTGATCGTGAATTGCGCCGGTCGTACACGCAGCATCATCGGCGCGCAGTCGCTGATCAACGCCGGCATCCCAAACCCCGTGGCGGCGCTGCGCAACGGCACCATCGGCTGGACGCTCGCCGGCCAGGCGCTCGCACACGGCCAGACCCGGCGCTTCAGCGAGGCGGCCCCCGGCACGCTCACCGCACTGACCCCCCTCACGCCACTCACCACGCATGGAGACCGCGCCGCCGTGGCTTCGGCGGCCCGTTCACTGGCCGACCGCGCCGGCGTGGGCCGCGCCAGTGCGAGCGAAGTGGCCGCATGGCAGGCCGACGCTGGACGCACCACTTACTGCTTCGACGTGCGCACTGTGGATGAATATCAGGCCGGCCACCTGCCGGGCTTTGTCCATGCGCCCGGCGGCCAGCTGGTGCAGGAGACCGACGTCTCCGGACCCGTGCGCGGTGCCCGCATCGTGCTGGCGGATGGCGGCGATGCCGCAGACGGCGTGCGCGCCAACATGACGGCCTCATGGCTGGCGCAGATGGGCTGGCAGGTGTACGTGCGCGACGGCATCGCGGCGGCCGACCTGGCAGTCCTTCCAACACCTGGCGCCGTGGCCGCTCCGCTGCCGCCGGTGGCAGAGCCGCAATGGGTTGCGCCCGCGCAATTGGCCGCATGGCTGCAGGCAGAAGCCGACAGCACCGAGATGGACGACGATGAGGCTGCGGCCGGCAGCACGGTGGTGGTCAATCTCGCCCCGAGCGCGAGCCACGTGCAGGGCCACATCCCCGGTGCCTGGTCGGCGGTGCGGTCACAGTTGCCGGCGCTCTGGCCAAGGTGGTCGGCCGCCCGGCGGGTCGTGCTGACCTGCGGCTCGGACCTGCTCGCCCGCTATGCCGCGGCGGACCTGGCCGCGCTGCCACCGGCCCCCGAGGTGCTGGTGCTGCGGGGCGGCAATGGCGCCTGGGTGGCGGCCGGGTTGCCCACACGCCCGGGCGCGGAACGCATGGCTTCCGGCCGGGTCGACCGTTACCGCCGGCCCTATGAAGGCACAGACAATCCGGTGGCAGCGATGCAGGCCTATCTCGACTGGGAATACGGCCTGGTGACGCAACTCGGCCGCGACGGCACGCACGGCTTCAGGGTGGTTTGAAACGGCACTTCTGACGGAACGTGGCATTGCCCCTTGCCTTGAGTGGGCGTACGATTTTGGCTGATCCGTAGCTCTTGGAGTGCCATGCGCCGCTATCTGTTCGGTTTCGTGTTGTTGGCGATGGCGATGGCAATGGCGATGGCGGCGGCGGCGGCGAGCCAGGCCACCGTGGACATTGGCAGCTTTCCCATTCCCTTGCACGTCGAGAGTGACCGGGAGGGCATCTTCATCGTGCTCACACGCGAGATCGCCCAGCGAACCCGTACCGACCTTACGTTGCATATCACACCGCCGAAGCGGGCCCTCGCCAATTTCGCCAACCAGACAATGACCGGCCTGTTTCCCGCGCTGGACGTGAGCTTCGAGCCGGGCCAGAAATTCATTCGCACGCGCGAGGCGATTGACTGCAAGGAAGACTTCATCTTCACCGTGAAAGGCCAAACCTTCCTGCGGACCCTGGCCGATCTGCAGGGCAAGCGCGTCGGCATCACGCGCGGCTACCCGTATGCCCGCGAGGTCACCGATCACCATGGCTTCACGCTGGAGCCGGCCGCGAGCGATCATGTCAACATCGAGAAGCTGCTGGCGGGCCGGCTCGACGCGTTCGTGCTCGACGAGAAGACCGGACTCAAGGCGTTTGCACAACTGGGCGCGTCGCAGCAGATGCAGTACCAGTCCGGCATGCCGGTGTCGCGCCAGGAGGTGTACTACGCCTTCCAGTCGACGCCCGACGGCCAGCGCCTGGCCGATGCCTTCTCGGGTGCCCTGCGCGAGATGAAGGCCGATGGCCGCTACAAGGCGATCACGCACGGAATCACCTTCATCAACGGCTGCCCGCACTGAGCCTTCGCGCCAGCGG
>JAQGNA010000016.1 GCA_028292075.1 Rhodoferax sp.
CGATGGCCTGCGAGGTGCGGGCGATCTCGTCCCAGCTGAGGGTGAAGCCGAACATGCCGATGCCCACCACCGACGGTGCGATGAGCGGCAGCACCACGTGTCGAAAGCCCTGCCACGGCGTCGCGCCGAGGTCGCGTGCGGCTTCTTCATACGAGGGGCTGAAGCGGTTGAACACGGCGAACATGATCAACAGCCCGAAAGGCAAGGTCCAGGTCAGGTGCGCGCCCAGCGCCGAGGTGAACAGGCCGAGTGAGGTGCCGAAGCTTTCGAGCGCGCCCTCCATGCCGAAGGCGCCCAGGGCGGCCTTGATGCCGGAGTCGAGCAGGCGGAACTCCAGGCCGATGCCGAGCGACACGATGATCGACGGCATGATGAGGCTGGCCACGACGATGAAGAACAGCGCATTGCCGCCCTTGAGCTTCTTGCGGAAGGCCAGGCCGGCCAGCACCGACAACACCACGGTGCAGGCCATCACCGCCACGCCGAGCCCGAGCGAGCGGCGCAGCGCGGCACCGATGTCCACCACGCCGAGCCCTTCGGCCAGCTTGTAGAACCAGTGCAGCGAAAGGCCGCGGACAGGGAAGGTCAGGCCGCCTTCGGGCCCCTGGAAGCTGAGGATGAAGATGACCAGCATCGGGCCGTACATGAACAGCACGAAGAGCGAGAAGACCAGCGCCAGTGGCCAGAAGCTGGCGGAGCGATTTTCTTTCATGGACATGGTCACAGTTCCTTTCGAATGTCGACCAGCCGCGTGAGGCCGTAGATGATCATCAGCACGATGGCCAGCAGGATCACCGCGTTGGCCGCGGCCAGGGGAAACTGCAGGTAGGACGTCTGCACCTGGATGATCTTGCCGATGGAGGCGATCTGCTGGCCGCCCAAGACGCCGATGGTGACGAAGTAGCCCATGAAGATGGTCATGACGAAGATCGAGCCGATGATGATGCCGGTGCGGGACAGCGGCACGATCACGTTCCACAGCGTCTGCCAGCCGCTTGCGCCGCTGTCGTTCGCCGCTTCGAGCAGGCTGCGGTCGATGCGCATCATGGAATTGAAGATGGGCACGATCATGAACATCGTGTAGAGGTGCACGAAGGCCAGGGTGACCGAGAAGTCGGAGAAGAGCAACCATTCGATCGGCTTGTCGACCAGGTGCATTTCCATCAGCGTCTGATTCACCAGGCCGTTGCGCCCGAGCAGCGGCACCCAAGAGATCATGCGGATCACGTTGGAGGTCCAGAACGGAATGGTGCACAGCACGAACAACAGGGTTTGCACGCCGGACGACCGCACATGAAAGGCCAGGAAATACGACACCGAGAAGCCGACCACCAACGTGATCAGCCAGACCAGCAGGCAGAACTTGAAGGTCGACAGATAGGTGCGCACCGTGGTGCAGAGGTCGTCCATGTTGCTGCAGCCGTCGAACACCGAGATGTAGTTCTTGAAGGTGAAGCCGGGCAGCAATTCGTATTCATTGAAGTCCCAGAAGCTGACCATGAGGATCAGCGCCAGCGGGATCAGGAAGAACAGCGCGAACACCACCGTGAGCGGCGTGGCCTGCAGCCAGGCGGACGCGCTGCGGCCAGGGGCCGGGGCGGTGTTGGCGGAGGGCGGCGGGGCGGCGGTGGAGCTCATGGAGGTTCTTTAGGTTTCGGTGGTCAGGGGCTTCAACAACCTGCCCCACCCCGGCTCTCCCCCGGGAAGGGGAGAGGAGAGGAAGTCATCCCCCGGCAAGCCTGACCTGGACTTGTGACCTGCGCTGTTCAGAGCGGGGGATGGGCGGCTACACGCAGTGCGCCAGCCTGGAGGCGAGCGTCATGCCGCGACGAATTCATTCCACTTCTGGACCATGTAGTTGTTCTCGTCCATCACGGCATTCCAGCAGGCGATGCCACCCATGCGGGCTTCGTAGCTGCCGCCATCACGGACCTGGCCGACCTTGGCCAGCACATCGCCGTTCGGGCTCTTGATGTCCTGGGTGGCGGGCTTGCCTTCCATCCAGTAGGCCCATTCGTAGGCCTCCATCTTGGCCTTGGCGGTTTCGAGCACGGCGCTGTAGTAGCCCTGGCGGTTGAGGTAGGCACCGGCCCAGCCGTCGAGGAACCAGTTGATGAATTCATAGGCGCCGTCGAGCTTCTTGCCGCTCAATGTGGCGGGCAGGCCGAAGCCGGCGGCCCATGCGCGATAGCCTTCCTTCAGTGGCTGGAAGTTGCAGGCGATGCCCTTGGTGCGCACGGCCGTAACGGCCGGGCTCCACATCGACTGAATGACCACTTCGCCGGACGACATGAGGTTGACCGACTCGTTGAAGTCCTTCCACAGCGCGCGGAACTGACCCGCCTTCTTGGCTTCGATCAGCGTCTTGATCGTCAGGTCGATTTCCTTCTTGGTCATGTTGCCCTTGTCGGGGTACTTGTAGATGCCCTTGGCTTCCACGACCATGGCGGCGTCCATGATGCCGATCGACGGAATGTTCAGGATCGCGGCCTTGCCCTTGAACTCGGGGTTCAGCAACTCGGCCCAGCTGTCGATGGGGCGCTTGATCAGGTCCGGGCGGATGCCCAGCGTGTCGGCGTTGTAGACCGTGGGGATCAGCGACATGAACTGCGTCGGGCTCTTGGCGAAGACCTTGCTCTTCTCGCCTTCGAGGTAGATCACCTTCTTGGGGGCGGTGCCTTGGTCGCCAACCTTCTTGCCGCCCACTTCACCGGTGGTGAAAAGAGTCGTGATCTTGTCGGCGTTCTTGATGCGCTTGACGTCGATGCCCTTCAGGTTGCCGGTCGGCACGATCTTCTTCAACGAGAAATATTCGGTGTCGACCAGGTCAAAGCTGTTCGGCGCTGTGACCACGCGCTTGGTCACGTCGTCGGTGGTGACGGCCACATACTGGATCTCGATGCCGGTGTCGGCCTTGAACTTCTCGGCGATGGCCTTGTCCTGGTTGACCGCGGTGCCAAGGTAGCGCAGCACGATTTTTTCCTGCGCGTGAATGGCGGGGAACACACCGGCGGCCAGAATGCCGGCCGTGCCCTTGAGGAGCGAGCGGCGCTTCACGCTGGCGGCGGCGTCGAGGGATTCTGGAAGAGAGTCGGACATGTAAAAGCTCCTTGATGCGGTGAAAAAGTCAACAGACGATGACAGTGAAACCAGCGGCCGTCAGGCCATGGCGGGAACGGGGGAGGGGTTGGCGCGCGCGGGCGGCGCGGTGTGGCTCAGCGGATGGGCCGCCGCGGGCGCCCACGACAGCTGAACCGCCTGGCCCACCTGGTAGGGACGAAGGCCAAACTGCGCCTCCGACACCATGACCGAGAACTCGGCGGTGGAGTGGGCGGTCTGCGCCTTGCCCGGCTTCTGCAGGCCCAGCAACACATAGGTGCCCTGGTATTCGACGTCGGTAACGACGGCGTCCATGTTGTCGGGCCCCTGGGGCGACGCCTCGGCGGCCGGCGTGACCTGCATGTGGTCGGTGCGCACGCCGATCTTGCCTTTCGGCGTGTCGATCACGTTGTGGCCACCCATGAAGCGCGCCACGAATTCACTGTTGGGCCGGTTGTAGATCTCGTGCGGCGGGCCGACCTGCTCGATGAGGCCGTGGTTCATGACCACCATGGTGTCCGCCAGGGCCATGGCTTCTTCCTGCGAGTGGGTCACGTGGATGAAGGTCAGGCCCAGTTCCTTCTGCCAGCGGCGCAACTCCGCGCGCATCTGGATGCGCAAGAAAGGGTCGAGGGCCGACAGCGGCTCGTCGAGCAGCAGCACCCGCGGCTGGGTGATGAGCGCGCGGGCCAGGGCGACGCGCTGCTGCTGGCCGCCGGACAACTCTGCCGGCTTGCGATCGGCCAGGTGGCCCATGGCGACACGCTCCAGCAGGTTGCCAGCGGCGGCATGGCGCTTGGCCTTGTCGACGCCCTTCATCTTCAGGCTGAACGCCACGTTGTCCAGCGCCGAGAGGTGCGGAAACAGGGCGAAGCTCTGGAACATCATGGCCGTGCCGCGTTCGGCCGCAGGCAGGTCGGTGATGTTGCGGTTCTCCAGCAGGATGTCGCCACCCGTCACC
>JAQGNA010000040.1 GCA_028292075.1 Rhodoferax sp.
CCCCGTTCGGTGGCTTTCAAGGCCGGCATCGCACGATCGCTGCGGCAGCAGGTCTGGCCGCTGATCGAGAGCGGAAAGATCAAACCCGTCGTCCACAGCGTCTTTGAAGCGGACCCGGGGCAGGGCGACAGCGGCGCGGCGCAAGCCCATGCGCTGATGGAGTCGAATCAGCATGTTGGCAAGATTGTTTTGACCTGGTGATGTCATGAAAAAGAAGCTGATTGCGGGAAACTGGAAGATGAACGGCGGCCTGGCCTTCAACGAGGCGCTGGTGCGCTCGGTGCTGGCCGGCATGCCTGCGGAGGGTGGCGACGTTGCCGTGTGCGTGCCCAGCCCCTACCTCGCGCAGTTGCAGGGCCTGCTGGCCGGCACGAACGTCGCCTTGGGCGCGCAGGACATCTCTCAGCATGAATCGGGTGCCTACACCGGCGAGGTGTCGGCGGCCATGTTGAAGGAGTTCGGCGCACGCTATGCCATCGTCGGGCATTCCGAGCGGCGGCAGTACCACGGTGAAACCGATGCCGTGGTGGCCGCGAAGACGGCACGGGCACTGGCCTCCGGTGTCACGCCGATCGTCTGTGTCGGCGAGACGCTGGCGGAGCGCGAGGCCGGCAAGACCGAAGAGACGGTCAAGCGGCAACTCGCCGCCGTCATCCATGTCAACGGCCATTGCATCAGCGAAATCGTGGTCGCGTACGAACCCGTGTGGGCCATCGGCACCGGCAAAACCGCCACGCCGGAGGAAGCGCAGCTGGTGCATGCCGTGCTTCGCGCGCAGTTGCATGCCGCAACCGACCGATCGGCGCAGATGCGCATCCTCTACGGCGGCAGCATGAACGCGGCCAATGCCGCCCAGCTGCTGGCCCAGCCCGACATTGACGGCGGTCTGATCGGCGGCGCGGCGCTGAAGGCGCCCGACTTCCTGAGCATCGTGGCCGCTGCGGCCTGATCGCTTGTCCTTGTTTTGAACTTGAACGCGTTAGTTTTAGGAGTATTGAGATGAATGTGATGTTGACCGTCCTATTGGCTGTGCAGATCATTGCCGCGCTGGGCATGATCGGTTTGATCCTGGTGCAGCATGGCAAAGGTGCCGACATGGGCGCAGCCTTTGGCAGCGGCGGCTCGGGAAGCCTGTTTGGCGCCAGTGGCAGTGCCAACTTTTTGTCGCGTACCACGGGCGTCCTGGCGGCTGTGTTCTTCGTCTGCACGCTGGCGCTCGCCTACTTCGGCAATGCCCGCCCCGCCAGCTCCGGCAGCGTGCTCGAGCGCGCTGGCGCGACTTCGCCCGCAGGGTCCGGTACCGCTGCAGGCCAGATTCCCGGCTCGTCGGCACCTGCTGTCGGGGTTCCGGTTGCGCCGGCCGTGCCAGCTTCGGGCGCAGGGCAGATTCCGACCAAATAATCTGTGAGGAAATTGGCACCTCTTCCAGAAAAGAGGGTGTTTCCGGGTAAACTCGTAAGCTGTACGGAAAGCCAAAACCCTCAAGGTTCCTCATGCCATCCGTACAAAAAAACCGCGGTCGTGGTGAAATTGGTAGACACGCTATCTTGAGGGGGTAGTGGCGAAAGCTGTGCGAGTTCGAGTCTCGCCGACCGCACCAACACAAAAGTTCGCCGGACATGTCTCCGGCGAACTGAAGCGGTGATAGAACTTCACGATGAACCTCGACCAGTACCTCCCTGTCCTTTTGTTCATCCTGGTCGGTATTGGTGTCGGTGTGGCGCCCCAGGTGCTGGGTTACATCCTTGGGCCCAATCGCCCCGACAGCGCAAAAAACTCCCCTTACGAATGCGGCTTCGAGGCTTTTGAAGACGCCCGCATGAAGTTCGATGTCCGCTACTACCTGGTGGCCATTCTCTTCATTCTGTTCGATCTCGAAACCGCGTTCCTGATCCCTTGGGCCGCCGCGTTCAAGGAGATCGGCCTGCTGGGTTTTCTCTTCGGCCTGGAGTTCGTCGCCGTGCTCACGTTCGGATTCATCTACATGTGGAAAAAGGGCGCCCTGGACTGGGAGTAATCAGATGATTGAAGGTGTATTCAAAGAAGGCTTTGTGACCACGAGCTACGACTCGGTGGTGAACTGGGCCAAGACGGGATCACTCTGGCCGATGACTTTCGGCCTTGCGTGCTGCGCGGTCGAGATGATGCATGCCGCCGCGGCGCGTTACGACATCGGGCGCTTCGGCTCCGAAGTTTTCCGCGCAAGCCCGCGCCAGTCCGATCTCATGATCGTTGCGGGCACGCTCTGCAACAAGATGGCACCCGCGCTGCGCAAGGTCTACGACCAGATGTCGGAGCCCCGCTGGGTGCTGTCGATGGGTTCATGCGCCAATGGGGGCGGCTACTACCACTACAGTTATTCGGTGGTGCGCGGCTGCGACCGCA
Organism: Rhodoferax sp.; assembly: GCA_028292075.1. Next base: position 2,386 of record JAQGNA010000040.1, read on the forward strand.
TCGTGCCGGTCGACGTCTATGTACCGGGCTGCCCGCCCACTGCCGAGGCATTGCTCTACGGCATCATTCAGCTGCAGCAAAAGATTCGCCGCACCAATACGATCGCCCGGGACTAAAGGTCGCCATGTCTGATGTTGCCATTCACCCCGACGCCCTCAAGGCGACGGTCGCTGCCACGCTGGGCGACAAAGCCCGGCGTGTTTCCGTTGCGTTGAGCGAAGTCACCGTCGTCGTCGATGCGGTGCATTACCTCGAGGTCATGCAGACCCTGAAGGATGCGCCGGGCTGCCAGTTCGAGCAGCTCATCGACCTGTGCGGCGTCGACTATTCCGCCTACAAGGACGACAACTGGGACGGCCCCCGCTACTGCGTGGTGTCGCATCTGTTGTCGCTCAGCCTGAATCAGCGTGTGCGCGTCAAGGTGTTCTGCCCGGACAACGACTTTCCGGTCGTCGCCTCGGTGATGGGCATATGGAGTGCCGTGAACTGGTTCGAGCGCGAGGCCTTCGACCTGTTCGGTATCGTCTTCGACGGGCACAACGATCTGCGCCGCATCCTCACCGACTACGGCTTCGTGGGCCACCCGTTCCGCAAAGACTTTCCGGTCACGGGGCATGTCGAAATGCGCTATGACGCCGAACGTCGCCGCGTTGTCTACGAGCCGGTGACCATCGAGCCACGTGAGCTCATTCCGCGCATCATCCGCGAAGACAAGTACGGGGGTCGCAAGTGATCCATCGCGCATGCGCCGTCGGCGCTTTCCCCGCAAGGGGCCAACACCAGTGGTCCGGTCCGGTCTGCTCCGCTGTGTTCCCTGAAATGAGCCTTCCCCTCGGTGGACGTTGCCATGGCTGAGATCAAGAACTACACCCTCAACTTCGGACCGCAGCACCCTGCGGCCCACGGCGTGTTGCGTCTGGTGCTGGAGCTCGACGGCGAAGTCGTCCAGCGCGCCGACCCGCACATCGGCCTGCTGCACCGCGCCACCGAGAAGCTGGCCGAAAGCAAGACCTTCATCCAGTCGTTGCCCTACATGGACCGGCTGGACTATGTCTCGATGATGTGCAACGAGCATGCCTACTGCCTTGCCATCGAGAAGCTGCTCGGCCTTGAAGTGCCGATCCGTGCGCAATACATCCGCGTCATGTTCGCGGAGATTACCCGGATGCTGAACCACCTGATGTGGCTCGGCTCGCATGGCAACGACTGTGGCAGCTCGACCATCCTCATCTACGCGTTCCGCGAGCGCGAAGACTTGTTCGACATGTACGAAGCTGTCTCCGGTGCCCGCATGCACGCTGCCTACTTCCGGCCGGGCGGCGTCTACCGCGACCTGCCCGACGCAATGCCGCAGTACAAGGTCAGCAAGATCAAGAACGCCCGTGCACTCGCGGCCATGAACGAGAACCGCCAGGGTTCGTTGCTCGACTTCATCGACGACTTCACCAAGCGGTTCCCGACCTACCTTGCCGAGTACCACACGCTGCTGACGGACAACCGCATCTGGAAACAGCGCACCGTTGGCGTCGGCGTGATGGCGCCTGACCGGGCTGTTAACCTGGGCATGACCGGCCCCATGCTGCGCGGCTCGGGCATCGCCTGGGACCTGCGCAAGAAGCAGCCGTACGACGTGTACGACCGCATGGATTTCGACATTCCTCTCGGCAAGACGGGCGACTGCTACGACCGCTACCTCGTCCGCATGGAAGAGATGAACCAGTCGAACCGCATCATCAAGCAGTGCGTCGACTGGCTGCGCGTGAACCCCGGACCGGTCATCACCGACAACCACAAGGTGGCGCCGCCATCGCGTGAATCGATGAAGTCCAACATGGAAGAGCTGATCCACCACTTCAAGCTCTTCACCGAAGGCTTCCACGTGCCTGAAGGCGAGGCGTATGCCGCCGTCGAGCATCCCAAGGGCGAATTCGGCATCTACCTGATCAGCGACGGTGCCAACAAGCCCTACCGCCTGAAAATCCGCCCGCCGGGCTTCGTACACCTTGCCGCGCTGGACGAAATGACCCGCGGCCACATGATCGCCGATGCGGTGGCCATCATCGGCACCTTGGACATTGTGTTTGGAGAGATTGACCGATGAGCACCCACGACGTGCCTGAGACGACGCTGCCGCTGTCACCAGCGCTGCTGTCGTTGTTCGATCGCGAAGTCGCGAAATACCCCGCCGACCAGAAGCAGTCGGCCGTGATGGCTTGCCTGACCATCGTGCAGCGTGAGCACGGCCATGTCAGCGTCGACCACGAGCGCCAGATCGCCGACTACCTGCTGATGCCGACGATCGCGGTGCATGAAGTCACCACGTTCTACAACATGTACAACCAGCATCGGGTCGGCGCTTACAAGCTGAATGTTTGCACCAACCTGCCATGCCAGCTGCGCGATGGCGCGGTGGCACTGAAGCACCTCGAGAAAAAGCTGGGCATCGAGATGGGCGGCACCACGCCCGACGGTCTGTTCACGTTGCAGCAGAGCGAATGCCTGGGCGCTTGCGCCGATTCGCCGGTGCTGCTGGTCAACGACCTCACGATGTGCAGCTTCATGAGCAACGAGAAACTCGACCAGTTGATCGACGGCTTGCGCGCGGCAGGCCCGGCCCCCACGAAAGGTCAGCCATCATGAACGCGCAGCAAGTGCTTTCACAATTCCAGGCGACGGGCGTTCAGACCTGTTTCCATGGTCGGCACATCAACCCCCAGATCTATGCCGAATTGAATGGCGGCAACTGGCGGCTGAAAGACTACGAAGCCCGCGGTGGATACCAGGCACTGCGCCGAATCCTCGGCCAGGACGGCGTGGCCGGCAATGAAGCCGGCCTGACGCAGGAGCAGGTCATCGCGGTGGTGAAGGAATCGGGCCTGCGGGGCCGAGGCGGCGCCGGTTTTCCGACCGGACTGAAGTGGAGCTTCATGCCGCGCCAGTTCCCCGGCCAGAAGCACCTTGTCTGCAATTCCGACGAAGGCGAGCCTGGCACCTGCAAGGACCGCGACATCCTGCAGTTCAACCCGCATATCGTCATCGAGGGCATGATCATCGCCGCCTACGCGATGGGCATCAGCCTCGGCTACAACTACATCCACGGCGAGATCTTCCAGACCTACGAGCGTTTCGAAGAGGCGCTGGAAGAAGCCCGTGTGGCCGGCTATCTGGGCGACGGCATTCTGGGCAGCGCGTTCAACTTCCAGCTGCATGCGGCCCATGGTTTTGGAGCCTACATCTGCGGCGAAGAGACCGCGTTGCTCGAGTCGCTCGAAGGCAAGAAGGGTCAGCCGCGGTTCAAGCCGCCGTTTCCCGCAAGCTTCGGCCTGTATGGCAAGCCCACCACCATCAACAACACCGAAACCTTCGCGGCGGTGCCCTGGATCATCCGCAATGGCGGCCAGGCCTACCTCGAATGCGGCAAGCCGAACAACGGCGGCACCAAGATCTTCTCGGTGTCGGGTGACGTCGAGCTGCCCGGCAACTACGAAGTGCCACTGGGCACGCCGTTCTCCAAGCTGCTCGAACTCGCCGGCGGTGTGCGCCAGGGCCGCCAGCTGAAAGCGGTGATCCCCGGTGGATCCTCCGCGCCGGTGTTGCCCGCCGCCGTCATGATGGAAACGACGATGGACTACGACTCCATCGCCAAGGCAGGGTCGATGCTTGGATCGGGCGCGGTCATCGTCATGGACGACAGCCGCTGCATGGTCGAGTCGCTCAAGCGCCTGTCCTATTTCTACATGCACGAGTCGTGCGGACAGTGCACGCCCTGCCGCGAAGGCACGGGCTGGTTGTGGCGCATGGTGGACCGCATCCACACGGGCCATGGCCGCCAGAGCGACATCGACCTGCTCAACTCGGTGGCTGACAACATCCAGGGCCGCACGATCTGCGCGCTCGGCGACGCGGCCGCCATGCCGGTGCGCGCCATGATCAAGCACTTCCGCCACGAGTTCGAGGCGATGATCGCCAAGAACACGACCCCCACGGCCACGCAGTCCT
>JAQGNA010000053.1 GCA_028292075.1 Rhodoferax sp.
AGAAGCCGGAATGGAGCGTGCGCCGCGAGTTCCTTGAAACGGTTTGGTACGAGAGCAAGCGGGCTGGGCTGGACGCCGCCCTGGTGCTCGGCCTGATTCAGGTGGAGAGCAATTTCCGCAAGTTCGCGGTGAGCTCTGTCGGTGCCCGCGGCTACACCCAGGTGATGCCGTTCTGGACCCGCGTTCTCGGCGACGGCGACCCGGGCAAGCTGTTCCACATGCAGACCAACCTGCGCTTCGGCTGCGTGATCCTGCGGCACTATCTCGACCGCGAACGCGGCGACCTCTTCATGGGCCTCGGCCGGTACAACGGCTCACGTGGCAAGGCGCTGTACCCGGACGCCGTGCTGGGCGCCAAGCGACGGTGGGAGTTCACCGGCTGATGACATCGCCGTCTGCACCCGACCTGCCCTCGGCCGGGCCGGGCCAGCCCAGTCTCTAGACGATGTCGCCGTGGTGCAGCGTGAACATCCCGCTGCGCCGGTCAGCAAAGTAGTGCTCCAGCGTTTCCTTCACGGTGCGAAAGGCGATTTCGTCCCAGGGGATATCAGCCTCGCTGAAGAGCTGGGCTTCGATGGTTTCGGTGCCTGGGTCGAAGCGGTCGCTCGTCAGCTCCGCCAGGTAGAACAGGTGCACCTGCCCCACGCGGATCACACTCATGACCGTGAAGAGCTCGCCCATGACGAACTCCGCGCCGGCTTCTTCCACCGTCTCGCGGGCCGCGCCTTGGCTGGTGCTTTCGCCCAGTTCCATGAAGCCGGCGGGCAGTGTCCATTTACCGAAGCGAGGTTCGATGTTGCGCTTGCACAGCAGCACCTGGTCGCCGAAGTAGGGCACGGTGCCCACCACGTTGAGCGGGTTCTCGTAGTGGATGGTATGGCAGGCCGGGCAGACGGCACGCTCCTTGGTGTCGCCGTCGTCGGGGATGCGATAGACGACCGCGGTGCCGCAGTTCTTGCAGTGTTTGATCGGGCTGCGAAAAATCATCCAACGAGTGTAGGGGAAGTGCCATCCGCGGACGCGCGGGCAAGGAAAAGGGGCCGCTTGGCCCCTGGTTCCGCAGCGCCTGTCACGCTAGCATGCAGCCACGCTGCAACGGCTGGACATCCTCAGACGATGCGCACCGACAGTTCGCCGATGCCTGCGACGCCACCGACGATCAGGTCGCCCGCCACCACCGCGCCCACACCTTCCGGCGTGCCCGAATAGACCAGGTCGCCCGGTTGGAGTTCCCACGCGGTAGACAGGTGCTCGATGGTCTCGCCGATGTTCCAGATCAGCTTGGACACGCTGCTGCGCTGGCGCTCCTGGCCGTTGACCGACAGGAAGATCGCCGCCTGTTCGATCTGGCCTGCCTGGGCCACCGGTGTGATCGGCCCGATCGGCGCGGACTCGTCAAATGCCTTGCCGATGCACCAGGGGCGGCCCTGCTTTTTCATGTCGTTCTGCAGGTCGCGGCGGGTCATGTCCAGGCCGACCGCGTAGCCGAAGATGTGCTTGTGCGCGTCGGCAGCGGCGATGTTGCGGCCCCCGGTGCCGATGGCAACGACCAGCTCGATCTCGTGGTGCAGGTTGTGCGTGATGCTGGGGTAGCGCATCTGGCCAATCTCGCCTTCGGGCACCACGACGATGGCGTCGGCCGGCTTCATGAAGAAGAACGGCGGCTCACGGCCGGTAAAGCCCATTTCCTTGGCGTGTTCTTCGTAGTTGCGGCCGACGCAGTAGATGCGACGCACCGGAAACTTCTCGGACTGGCCGCGCACGGGGACGGCGGTGATGGGTGCGGGCTCAAAGACGTAACTCATGACAACCTTTCTATGGAGGGACGAAAAAAGCCGACAAGGCAGAAATGGAAAGCCTAGCCGCGCGGGCTGAAGCCGATGATGAGAGGGGAGGGGACGCGGCCGTCGGCGTCGCGCGGCATGGTCTCGGTCTTGTCGATTGCTTTCAGCACGGCATCGTCCCAAGCCTTCACGCCGCTCGACTTGACCAGGCGCCGGCTGATGATGGTGCCATCGGGCGACGAGCGCACCTCGACGTCAGCCGTGGGATTGCCGGCGACGTCGTCCGGAAAGACGATGTTCGGCACGACCTTGGCCTTCACCCGTCCGCCGTAGCCGCTGGACGGGCCGGTGGACTGCAACGCGCTGCCGGTGGCCGTGGCGCCGCCCGACGCGCCGGCCAGGCCTTGCATGCGCTTGAGGTTCTCTTGGCGCAATGCCTCGGCCTGCTTCTGCTGTTGGGCCTTTTGGGCCTGCGCCTGGGCGGCCGCATCGGCTTTGCGCTTGGCATCGGCCGCATCCGTCGCCTTGCGTTTGGCGTCGGCGGCGTCCAGAGCCTTGCGCTTGGCATCGGCTTCAGCTTGCGCCTCGCGTTGAGCTTCTAGTTCGCGCGCCTTTTGCTGATCCTGCTTCTTCTTGTCGGCGGCGGCTTTCTTTTGCTGATCTCGCTTGGCTTCCTGCTGCTTCTCGAGCAACTCTTCCTGACGTTCTTTCTCCTGCTCGCGGCGCTTCTTCTCGCGTTCCAGCGCGATGTCGGCATCACGCACCACCGGCGCAGGCGGCGGAGGCGCGACCTTGGGAATCGGCGCAGGAGGGGGCGGGGGTGGTGGCGGCGTGACCGGCTCGGGCTTCGGTGGCGGCACCGGCGGTGTAGGTGGCGTGACAACCTGCTCACGGGGGGCGGCCTGCTGGGTCACCGACGACCATATCTCGGCTTCGATGGCGGTGCTCTCGGTCTGCTTCCAATGCACCCCCCAGGTCAGAGCCGCCAACAGCAGCGCATGGGCGACCAGTGCGAGCAGCAAGGCGCGCAACATGCCCGGGGGCTGCGGGGGTGTCAGGCTGACGGCGTCGTGGGTCGCTTGCATGGGTTGTGGATGCGGGGGCTGCGCGGCGGCGGCCTTATTTGCCGCCAAGTTGGACCGACAGGCCCACGCGCTGTACGCCGCTGCGCTGCAAGGTGTCCATGACCTTCACCACCGACTCGTACTTCACGTTGCGGTCCGCGCTGATCACCACCGGCGTGTTGGTCTCGGCCCCCTGGGCCTTCTTGACGGCGCTGGCGATGTCGCGGGTGGTCAGCTTGGAGGTGCTGCCCTGGTCCTTGAGCTCCATCGACTCGTCCTTGGCGATGACGATCTGGATCACGCGGTCCGGCGTCTTGCCGGCCTTGCCCACGCTGGGCAGGTCGATCAAACTGGGGGTGACGAGCGGGGCCGTCACCATGAAGATGATCAGCAAGACCAGCATGACGTCGATGAACGGCACCATGTTGATCTCGTTGATGGTGCGCCGGCCGCGCCCGCGTGAAACCATGGAAGGCATGCGTTGCTCCTAGTGGCCCGAAGCCGATTGCGCTGAAACGTTGCGCTGGAGGATGTTCGAGAACTCTTCGATAAACGTTTCCAGGCGGATGGCGGTGCGGTCGATGTCCCGCGCAAATCGGTTGTAGGCCACCACGGCCGGGATCGCGGAGAACAGGCCGATGGCCGTGGCCACCAACGCTTCGGCAATGCCGGGCGCCACCGTCGACAGCGTCACCTGCTGCAGGCTCGCCAGGCCGGTGAAGGCATGCATGATGCCCCACACCGTGCCGAACAGGCCCACGTAGGGCGACACGGAGCCCACCGAAGCCAGGAAGGACAGGCTCGACTCGATCACGTCCATCTCGCGCTGGAAGCTGGCGCGCATGG
>JAQGNA010000054.1 GCA_028292075.1 Rhodoferax sp.
GCTCGAATGGCTGCCCCAAGGTCGCCGGCTGGTGACCATCCGCACCGATTGTGACCTGGCCGAACACATCGTCGGCCTGCCGTCGCTCGACGCCATTGCATTCACCGAGCACCAGGCCGACGTGCTGCGTGGCTTCTACGAAAAGTACGGCTTCAAGAGCCTGGTGCGCACGCTGGACGCGGCCACCCTGGTCGAAGCGGCGGTGATCGCGGCGCCGCCGAAGTCGCGCTTTGCCGATGCTTCGTCGCCCAGCGAGCCCGGCCTGTTCGACGATCCGGAAGACGTCATTGCCGACGAAGAGGCACGGCTGGAGAGCGCCACGGCGCTGCGCTATGAGACCATCCTCACCTGGGAGCAACTGGAGCCCTGGCTGGCACGCATCGAGGCCGCCGAGCTGGTGGCGGTGGACACCGAGACCACCTCGCTCAACGAGAGCCTGGCCGAGATCGTTGGTGTGAGTTTCAGCCTGCAGCCAGGCGAGGCGGCCTACATTCCGATGGCGCACAACTATCCCGATGCGCCGGCGCAGTTGCCGCGGGACGAGGTGCTGGCCCGCCTCAAGCCCTGGCTCGAGAACCCGTCGATGAAGAAGCTCGGCCAGCATGTGAAGTACGACCGCCATGTGTTCGCCAACCACGGCATCGAGGTGCGCGGTTATGCGCACGACACCATGCTGCAGAGCTACGTGCTCGAGGTGCACAAGCCGCATGGCCTGGCCAGCCTGGCCGAGCGCCACCTGGGCCGCAGCGGTATCGGCTACGAGGACCTGTGCGGCAAGGGCGCCAGCCAAATCCCGTTCAGCCAGGTGGACATCGGCAAGGCTTCCCACTATTCGTGCGAAGACTCCGACCAGACGCTGGACGTGCACCTGGCGCTGTGGCCGCAACTGCAGGCCAACGACAAACTGCGCTTCATCTACGAGCTGGAATTGGCCTCGAGCGAGGCGCTGTACCGCATCGAACGCAACGGCGTGCTGATCGACGCGCCCATGCTGGCCAAGCAGAGCGGCGAACTCGGCGCGCGGATTCTGCAGCTGGAGAGCGAAGCGCACGCGCTGGCCGGCCAGCCGTTCAACCTGGGCAGCCCCAAGCAGATCGGCGACATCTTCTTCACCAAGCTCGGCCTGCCGGTGGTCAAGAAGACGGCCACCGGAGCGCCCAGCACCGATGAGGAAGTGCTAGAGAAGCTGGCCGAAGACTACCCCCTGCCGGCCAAGATCCTGGAGCACCGCGGGCTTTCGAAGCTGAAGGGCACCTACACCGACAAGCTGGCGCAGCTGGCACTGCCACGCACCGGCCGCGTCCACACGCATTACGCGCAGGCCGTGGCGGTGACGGGGCGGCTGTCCAGCAACGACCCGAACCTGCAGAACATTCCGATCCGCACGCCCGAAGGCCGGCGTGTGCGCGAGGCCTTCGTGGCGCCACCGGGCCGCGTCATCGCCAGCGCCGACTATTCGCAGATCGAGCTGCGCATCATGGCCCATATCAGCGGCGACCCGGCGCTGCTCTATGCCTTCCAGGAGGGCATCGACGTGCACCGTGCCACCGCGGCCGAGGTGTTCGGCGTGGCGGTGGAGCAGGTGTCGAGCGAGCAGCGGCGCTATGCCAAGGTCATCAACTTCGGACTCATCTACGGCATGAGCGCGTTCGGGCTGGCGCGCAACCTGGGCATCGACAACACCGCCGCGAAAAACTACATCACGCGGTATTTCGAGCGCTACCCCGGCGTCAAGAACTACATGGACGAGACCCGGCTCAGCGCCAAGAGCCTGGGCTATGTCGAGACCGTTTTTGGACGGCGGCTGTACCTGCCCGAGATCAATGCACCGAACGGCCCGCGCCGTGGCGGGGCCGATCGGGCGGCCATCAACGCGCCGATGCAGGGCACGGCCGCAGACCTCATCAAGCTCAGCATGGTCGAGGTGCAGCGCGTGCTGGACGCCGAGCAGCGCGGCACGCTGATGATCATGCAGGTGCACGATGAACTGGTGTTCGAGGTGCCGGAGGCCGAAGTCGAATGGGTGCGCACCGAGGTGCCGCGCATCATGGCCGGCGTGGCCGACCTGCAGGTGCCGCTGCTGGCCGAGGTCGGGTTCGGCCCCAACTGGGACCAGGCGCACTGAGCGACGCGCCGGGCGGCAGCGCCGCTCAATCGGCCCGCTGTTCCACCGAGAACAGGTCGGTGGTCTCGAAGCGGTTGCGGCCCTGGTTCTTGGCCCGGTACAGCGCCGCGTCGGCAGCGTCGACCAGGGCTTCCGGCTTGAATTCCCGGTCGGGCACGGCGCAGGCCACGCCGATGCTCAGGGTCAGGCTCGGGGCCGTCGGAGAGGCCGCATGGGCGATGTCGGCCTCGGCCAGCTCGTTCATGCAATGCTGCGCCATCATGCGGGCTTCATCGGTGTGGGTGGCCGGCATGAGCAGCGCAAACTCCTCGCCGCCGTAGCGCGCCACCAGCTCGCCCGAACGGCGCAGGCAGCCGTGCAGGATCTGCGCAACCCGGCGCAGGCACTCGTCGCCGGCGAGGTGGCCGTAGTGGTCGTTGTACCGCTTGAAGTGGTCGATGTCGATGATCAGCAGCGACAGCGGCGCCTGGTGCCGCGCCTCGCGCAGCCATTCGGTGGCCAGCGTCTCGTCGAAATGGCGGCGGTTGGCGATGCCGGTGAGGCCGTCCGTCACCGACAGCTGGGCCAGCCGCGCGTTGGCCACTTCCAGCGCCTGGCGCTGGTGCACCATGTCGGTCACCTCCATCGTCGCCGCGACGATATAGCCCTGCGGGGTGCGGATCTCGTAGCTGTGCAGCCAGCGGCCGTGGGCCACCTCCTGCAGCAGCGGCGTGAGGTGCGTTCCGCGCGCGGCCAGGCGCTCGGCCAGCCATGCTTCCTCGCGGCCCACGGCGGCGGCAATCCAGTCCTGGCGCAGGGAAAGACGCACGATGCTGTCGA
>JAQGNA010000058.1 GCA_028292075.1 Rhodoferax sp.
GTGCCCGAGGTTTCGCTGGTGGCGATTCTTGACGCCGACAAAGAAGGATTTTTGCGCTCTGAGCGCTCGCTGATCCAGACCATCGGCCGCGCTGCCCGAAACCTCAATGGCCGCGCCATCCTCTACGCCGACAAGGTGACCGATTCGATGAAGCGGGCCATCGATGAGACTCAGCGCCGTCGCGCCAAGCAAATCGCGCACAACCTTGAACAGGGCATTACGCCGACCAGCATCGTCAAGCGGGTGAAAGACCTGATTGACGGGGTCTACAGCGAAAAATCAGGCCGCGAAGCCGAAAAGCTCGAACAGGAAGCCATGCGCCGGGCCAAGGTCGAGGACATGAGTGAAAAAGACATTGCGCGCGAAATTAAGCGGCTTGAAAAGGCCATGCTGGAACATGCGCGCAATCTCGAGTTCGAGCAGGCCGCAAGAGTGCGCGACCAGCTGACGCAGCTCAAAACACAGGCGTTCGGCGCAGGTGGAACCGACAACGTCGCTCTGGCATCGAAAGGCTGACGGTGCCGCGAGGCACAAGAAAACACCGGGTTCTTGCGGCACGGATGACTGATTGAGTTAAAATGCGACTGAACGGTATAGTAACCCGACTGATTTGATAGGGTTTTATGTTATACTTGCCATCAGAGCAAGAAGAACCCAGCCGTTGAGGGCTTGAAGCTGCTGAATTCAGTGGCAGATAGCTGGAGGAATACATCCCGAATCGTTCAAGAGACGACCAGGGCCATCAACGTTAGGTGAAGCGAACACAAGGAGCTGCAATGCGTCTTACAACCAAAGGCCGTTTTGCGGTCACAGCGATGATTGACCTGGCGCTGCGCCAGAACAACGGTCCGGTGACCCTGGCTGCCATCAGCCAACGGCAGCAAATTTCCCTTTCCTACCTCGAGCAATTGTTTGGCAAGCTGCGCCGTCACGACCTCGTTGAATCCACACGCGGCCCCGGCGGCGGTTACACGTTGGGCCGCAAGGCGGCGGACATCACCGTGGCAGACATCATCGTGTCTGTGGACGAGCCAATCGACGCCACGCAATGCGGTGGCAAGGAGAATTGTCTCGGCGAAGCGGGGCGCTGCATGACACACGAACTGTGGGCGTCTTTGAATGCGCGCATGGTCGAGTTTCTCGATTCTGTGAGCCTGCAAAAGCTGGTCGACGAGCAAATCGCCAAGGGCGTGCAGATCGAAAACAAGCCAATGATCAAGCGTGCCATTTCCAGCATGCCGGTGGTCAAGCCGATCCGCATCAACGCACCGAATTCGGTGTTCGCGCTCGGTAACGTCTTCGCGAAATCCTGAAGCCATGCGGTGGCGCCAGAGTCGGCGCCCCGAGAGGCAAGTCATGATGCAGGCAAGGTCTTTGCCAATTCCTGACAATTCTGTTCTGGTATTCGCAGTTGTAACTTTTGTGTGTTGAAGGCAGCTGGCCGGAGTGCGAAATGTGCTTCGGCGGTTTTTCAAGCCAGCCCTGATATTCGATCTTCGAGAGCTAGCCAAATGGACATGACCCCGCATTTCCCCATCTACATGGACTACAGCGCCACCAACCCGTGCGACGAACGCGTGGTGGACGCCATGATTCCCTGGTTGCGCGAGCATTTCGGCAACCCGGCGTCTCGCAGCCATGCCTGGGGATGGGAAGCCGAGGCCGCGGTTGAAAAGGCCCGAGAGCAGGTTGCCGCTCTCATCGGCGCCGATCCGCGCGAAATCGTTTGGACCTCTGGCGCGACCGAATCGAACAACCTGGCCTTGAAGGGTGCGGCGCACTTCTACAAGACCAAGGGCAAGCATCTCATCACGGTGAAGACCGAGCACAAGGCGGTGCTTGACACTTGCCGCGAACTCGAGCGCCAGGGCTTCGAAGTGACTTATCTCGACGTGCTGCCGGACGGCCTGCTCGACCTCGAAGTCTTCAAGGCGGCGATCCGCCCCGACACCATTCTGGCCAGCGTGATGTTTGTGAACAACGAGATCGGCGTGATCCAGGACATCGCCGCCATCGGCGCCATTTGCCGTGAAAAGGGCGTGATCTTTCACGTCGATGCCGCGCAAGCCACAGGCCGCGTCGAATTCGACCTGGCGAATCTGCCGGTCGACCTGATGAGCCTCACCTCGCACAAGACTTACGGTCCCAAGGGCATCGGCGCGCTGTTCGTCCGTCGCAAGCCGCGCATCCGCATCGAAGCGCAGATGCACGGCGGCGGCCATGAGCGTGGCATGCGTTCGGGCACCTTGCCTACGCATCAGATCGTTGGCATGGGCGAGGCCTACCGCATCGCCAAGGAAGAAATGGCCGTCGAAAATGCGCGCATCCAGGCTCTCCACGACCGCATGCTGGCCGGCCTGGCCGACGTGGAGCAGGTGTTCGTCAATGGGCACCTCGAAAAGCGCGTTCCGCACAACCTGAACATCAGCTTCAACTATGTCGAAGGCGAGTCGCTGATCATGGGCATCAAGGGCCTGGCAGTGTCGAGCGGGTCGGCCTGCACCTCGGCCAGCCTTGAGCCCAGCTATGTGCTGCGCGCGTTGGGCCGCAGCGATGAATTGGCCCACAGCAGCCTTCGCATGACCATCGGCCGTTGGACGACCGAGGCCGACATCGACTATGCGGTCGACACCATCAAGGTCAACGTGGCGAAGCTGCGTGAACTGAGCCCGCTGTGGGAGATGTACAAGGATGGCATCGATATCAGCACCATCCAGTGGACAGCCCATTGATGGCGTGATTGTTTCAAGCGCGCGTTCCGATCTCGCTTCTCCTGCCGTCTCCGCACCAAGTTGCGGGTCCGGCCCCTGACGCAAGCTCGACCCGCCCGCCAAAAAATTTTCACACCATCAGGTTCGTAAAATTAGGCAGCTGATGAAGCTGCAGCAGACAAAGAGGTAAACACCATGGCTTACTCCGAAAAAGTGGTTGATCACTATGAAAACCCCCGCAACGTCGGCTCCTTCGACAAGGGCGACGACAGCGTGGGCACCGGCATGGTCGGCGCGCCGGCTTGCGGTGACGTGATGAAGCTGCAGATCAAGGTCAACCCCCTTACGGGCGTGATCGAAGATGCGCGGTTCAAGACGTATGGTTGCGGCTCCGCCATCGCTTCCAGCTCGCTCGTGACCGAAGGGGTCAAGGGCAAGACGCTCGATCAGGCCGCCGCACTGAAGAACAGCGAAATCGCCGAAGAACTGGCGCTGCCACCGGTCAAGATCCATTGCTCGATTCTGGCCGAGGACGCGATCAAGGCGGCGGTCAACGACTACAAGCAGCGCCATGCGGCACCCGTTGCCGCACCGGCCGCGGCGGTGGCCGAAGCGGCGAACTGAAATGGCGGTCACGCTCACCGAGGCCGCGGCGCGGCATGTCACCCGTTATTTGTCCAAGCGTGGCAAGGGTGTGGGCGTGCGCCTTGGGGTCAAGACCACCGGTTGCTCCGGGCTGGCGTACAAGCTTGAATATGTGGACGAGTTTGCGCCCGAAGACGTGGTGTTCGAAGACCACGGCGTCAAGGTGCTGGTCGACCCGAAGAGCCTGGCCTACATCGATGGCACCCAGCTCGATTTCGTGCGCGAGGGGCTGAACGAGGGCTTCAAGTTCGAAAATCCGAACGAGCGGGACAAGTGCGGTTGCGGAGAGAGCTTCCGCGTCTGACCGACCACCGAGTCGTTCACGGAACCGCCCGCGCGCTGCGTGCCGGCGGTTTTTTCATGTGGTACTTCAAGCGATGAATCTGCAATCCAACGATTTCGAACTGTTCGACATCCCACCGCGCTTCGCCCAGGACCGGGCTGCCATGGAAGCCCGTTGGAAGGCCTTGCAGCGCGAAGCGCACCCCGACCGTTTTGCGGCCCAGGCTGGCGCGGCCCAGCGCGTGGCGATGCAGTGGTCGGTGCGCATCAACGAGG
>JAQGNA010000064.1 GCA_028292075.1 Rhodoferax sp.
TTCGGCTTTCACTTCCATCGGCACTTCCTGCGGTGCGACGGTGGCGCCGGGGCGCACGCGCTGCAGGCCGTTCACGACCAGCTTCTCGCCTGCCTTCAGGCCCTTGCTCACGATGCGCAGGCCGTTGACCGAGCCGCCCAGCTGCACTTCGCGGTAGGCCACGGTGTTGTCGGCGCCCAGCACCAGCACGAACTTCTTGTCCTGGTCGGTGCCGATGGCGCGTTCGCTCACCAGCAGGGCAGGGGCGGACTGGGCCTGGCCCATGCGCAGGCGGGCGAACTGGCCGGGCATCAGGCTGCCGTCCACGTTGTCGAACACGGCGCGCACGCGCACCGTGCCGCTGCGGGCGTCGACCTGGTTGTCGACCAGTTGCAGCTTGCCGGTAAAGGGCGTGTCGCTGCTGGCGGAGGTGCCCATCTGCACGGGGATGCTGTCCAGCGCGCGGCGCTCGCCTCCTCCAGCCTTGCCTTCCCTGGCGCTGGCGCCCTTCAGCGCGCGGGCCACCACGCGCTCGTCGGCGTCGAAGCTGGCGTAGATGGGGCTGATCGACACCAGCGTGGTCAGCACCGGCGCGCTGGGGCCGGCCGCCACCAGGTTGCCCACGGTCACTTCGAGCTTGCCGACGCGGCCGGACACCGGCGCCCGCACCTGGGTGTAGCCGAGGCTCAGGCGCGTGGTCTGCAAGCCGGCCTTGGCGGCGCGCAGATTGGCTTCGGCTTCGCGCAGGGTGTTGACGCGGTCGTCCAGTTCGCGCTGGGCGATGGCGCGCTCGTCCCACAGGCGTTTGGCGCGCTCGTGTTCGCTGGCGGAGTAGGTGGCACGGGCCTGGGCGGCGGCAAGCTGGGCTTCGGCGCGGTCGACGTCGGCGGCATAGGGGGCCGGGTCGATGGTGATCAGCAGGTCGCCCTTCTTGACGAGCGTGCCTTCCCGAAAATGCACGGCCTGCACGGCGCCGGCAACGCGTGAACGCACGTCGACCCGTTCCACGGCCTCGAGCCGGCCCGAGAACTCGTCCCAGGCGTTCACCTGGCTTTCGGCGACGGTGGCGACCGAGACCGGAATGGCCGGTGGCGCGGCCGGCGCGAGGCTGGCTTCGGCAGCGGTGCTCTGCATGCCGAAGACGATGGTGAGGGCCGCCGCAATGGCGGTCACCGCGGCGGCGGTGGTCCAGAGCGCGCCACGGGTGGCAAGGGAAAGGTTGGCTTTCATGATGGTCCTTTGAAAACAGAAACGGAAACAGAAACTCGAAAGGCGACGAAAACGGAACGAACCCGCCATGCGGCGGCGCGACCCGGCCCGAGGGCGGACTGAAAAAACAGCGGAAAAAGCAGACCGGCTATGAACTGCCGGGCCGGCCGTCATCGGGACGGGGCTGGCTTACAGGCTTGTCAACGGTCTTGCCAACGGTCTTGCCAACGGTCTTGCGCTTTGCAGGGGACGCGTCGGCTGGGTCGGTGTTCGGTTCGGCGGTATTGGCGGTGGCAGCGGACGACGAAGGTGCGCCGCCCGTGGCCTCGAAGAAATCGCGGAAATGCTGCTTCACCGCCGCACCGCAGGCGCATTCGCCCTGCACCGGCTGGGTCAGCGCCTCGGGCCAGTTCTGCGCGTTGCTCAGCAGGCCATAGGTCACCTCGATGCCGGCGGCGCGCAGGCGTTCGGCATAGGCCCGGGCCTCGTCGCGCAACGGGTCGTCGGCGCCGCTCAGCACCAGCGTGGGCGCGATGTGGGCCAGGCGGCGCGAGGTGCCGGGGACGGCATAGGGGTGCTCGGCGTCCATGGGGCAGCGCAGGTACTGCTGCCAGCCTTCGGACCACTTGCAGCTGGTGGCCTGGGCCATGGCCGTGCGCAGCGAGGCGGTGCCGACGCAAGGGTCGAGCATCGGTGACAGCAGGATCTGACCGGCCAGCGGCGGATGGCCGCGGTCGCGCGACATGGCGGCCACGGCGGCGGCGATGTTGCCGCCGGCCTCTTCGCCGGCCAAATAGACCCGCGCGCCCTGGCCGGCCAGCTTCACGCGGTTTTTGTGGGCCCACTCGAGCACGTCGTAGCCGGCGTCCACGCCATCCGGAAACGGATGCTTGGGCGCCAGCGGATAGGCCAGCGACACCACCACCGCGCCAGCCTGGGCCAGCATGCGGGCCACGGTGCTGCCGCTGTCGAGGTCACCCGCCACGAAGGCACCGCCATGGAAATGCACCACCAGCGGGTTGCCACCGCCGGGCCTGCGGCGGCCGTACATGCGCACGTCCACCGCCGGGCGCTTGCCCAGGGCCACGCAGGCGTTCTTCTCCTCGATCGCTTGGGGAGCGGTGGCGGAAGGCGTTGCAGGATTGGCGCGGGGTGACATGGGGTTTTCCAGTGGTCGGCAGGTTGTAGTGAAATGTAGTGCGTCGGTTGCGGGCGATAAAGAGCAACTCCGCGAGTTCTCTGTTTCCAATTCGCCAACAATCGACCCACTTTTGCGTGAGAACATGCGCTCCGTTCTGGCAAAGCGCACAGACCCCCTTCGCGTGAGCGATCGATCAGAAGGAAAGTTCCCATGGACCAGATACTCACCATGCGCGTCTTCGCCCGGGTGGTGGAGGCGGGCAGTTTCACCCGGGCGGCCGATTCGCTGGCCCTGCCCAAGGCCACGGTCACCAAGCAGATCCAGCACCTGGAGGCGCGCCTGCGCGTCAAGCTGCTCAACCGCACCACGCGCCGCGTCACCG
Organism: Rhodoferax sp.; assembly: GCA_028292075.1. The sequence continues at coordinate 2,712 of JAQGNA010000064.1, forward strand.
TCACGGCCGACGGCGCCGCCTACTACGAGCGCACCGCGCGCCTGCTCGCCGATCTGGACGAACTCGAGGCCAGCATGGGCAATGCCCAGACCAATCCGCAAGGCCGGCTGCGGGTCGACGTGGGCTCGTCGGTGGCCAGCCTGCTGATCATTCCGGCGCTATCGACCTTCTTCGAGCGCTACCCCGACATCCAGCTGGACATGGGTGTGAGCGATCGCCCGGTCGATCTGATCGGCGACAACGTCGACTGCGTGATCCGCGGCGGCGAGCTCACCGACCAGTCGCTGGTGGCGCGCCGCATCGGCAACCTGCCCATCGTCACCGTGGCCTCGCCCGACTACCTGCGCCGCTTCGGCA
>JAQGNA010000067.1 GCA_028292075.1 Rhodoferax sp.
CGAACACCACCACCCGCCGCCAACCAGCGTGCCGCAAAGCGTCGGCCGTGACCAGCGCCTGGGCGTGGCGCAGCACCGCGCCCAGGCGCGTCGACCCGGCGCTGCGAAGGGCGGCCAGGCGGCCCGCCACCGCCGGCGCATCGGCCGCGTCATGCCAGTCTTTCACGCAGGCCATGTCCACCCGGTGACGGCCGTCCGAGGCGAATCCCCACAGCGCGGACCGATGCCCCAGCCGCGCCAGGGCCAGGGCGGTGTCGCGCGCGGCATGGCGCACCATGTCGAGCAAGGTCGGCCCGCCGGGCGCACCCTCCGCAACCAACCGTGCCGTCGATGCCGAAGTGTCCAGCAGCAGCATCACCGCCATGGGCGGCGCCGGCCGCTGCACGCGGCGGTAGAGGCGCAGGTCGGCGGGGCGCCGCAGCTGGCGATCGACATGCGCTTCGACCAGCGCGCCGAAGTGCAGTTCGTCACCCTCTTGCTCTCGCCCGCCGCCGCGCACGGCAACGCCGCGCAGGCCAGCGAGTGCGCGCACCAACGGTGCGACCCGCGTGGCCGTCGCATCGGCTTCACCGCTGGCCGCAGGAAGCGCCGCCGTGCCCGTGGTGAACACGTGGCACCAGGCCGGCCGGTAGCGGGCGATCACATGGTCCCACTCCGGGTAGACCGCTGCCGCGGTGTCAAAGCTGTCGGCCGTGCCCACATCGCCGGCCTGCGGCTGGGCCGGCACCGCCATGGGTGGGGCAATGCCTTCGTCGGGCTCGGCAGAGTGACCCTGCCCGCCTTCGAGCGACGTGTCCGAAGGCGGCAGCGTGTCGTCGGGCTGCCAGAGGTGGCTGTTGTCGTCGCGGTAGGCGGCGTGGACGCGGTAGGTGCGCGCGTTGAACGGCAGGCGCATCTGGCCGATGTCGGCGCCGAGCAGTGAAGCGGCCTGGCGCACGGCCTCGGGTGTCTGCAACGCCGGCGTCTCGCCACCTGCGGCGAAGAACACCGCGCGCGCCTTGGCCACCCAGGGGTGCGGGTCGGCATGCGTGGGGTCGAGCAGCGTGCGCGCGAGCCGGCCCAGCAGCGCATCGAAGCCGTTGCCCTGCGCCGCGTCGGGGCCGGCGTGGAACGGCAGCCAGAGCGTGCGCAAGCCGGGGAAGGCCTGCAGCGCCCACCATTCGACGCGCGCGTCCTCGAGCACCCCGAGCAGCGCCTGCTGCACGGGCTTCAGCTTGCCCCGGGCAACGGGGCGGCCGCCGAATCGCCAGTGCGCCGCGGCATGGCTGGCAGCGGCCTGGCGCCAATGGTCGGTTTGCGCGAACGGCGCGTGGAGCGGCAAATGCAGCACCCGTGGTGCCGTGCCGGAGAGGATGGGCCTCGGCGGCACATCGGCCTCGTGGGGGGACGGCGCCAGCGCGGCCAACCGCGGCGCGACTTGCCACAGCGCGTCGAGGTAGGGCGGCAGCGATGCGGTGGCGGCCCGGCCTTCAGGCGAAGCTGGCATGCACCACGCCCCGCAGCGCCACACCGATGTCAACGTCGTCGGACAAGGGTGTGGCAATGGCTTGAAGGCATGCGGCCCGCGGTGGCAACCCTTCGCGCAGCAGCACCGCGGCATGCACCAGCATGCGGGTGGACGCGCCCTCTTCCAGGCCGTGGTCCTGCAGGCGGCGGGTGCGATGGCCCAGCGCCACCAGCCGCTCCGCCATGCCAAGGTCGATCTCGCCTTCCCGCGCCACGATGGCGGCTTCGACCTCGGCCGCCGGGTAGTCGAAAGCCAGCGCGGTGAAGCGCTGCCGCATCGACGGCTTGAGCCCTTTTTGCAGGCCCTGGTAACCCGGGTTGTAGCTCACCACCAGCTGAAAGTCGGGGTGTGCGTGCAGCAGTTCGCCGCGCCGCTCCAAGGGCAGCACGCGGCGGGTGTCGGCCAGCGGGTGCAGCAGCACGGTCGCGTCGGAGCGCGCCTCGACCAGCTCGTCCAGGTAGCAGATGCCACCGAAGCGAGCGGCCAGCGCCAGTGGACCGTCCTGCCAGTGCGTGCCGTCGGCGTCGAGCAGCCAGCGGCCGGCGAGATCGCCCGCGCTCAGGTCTTCGTGGCACGCGATGGTGATGAGCGGCAGGCCCAGACGCCAGGCCATGTGCTCCACGAAACGCGTCTTGCCGCAGCCGGTGGGCCCTTTCAACAGCAGCGGCAGGCGCGCGGCATGGGCGGCCAGGAAGGCCCCGACCTCCTCGCCAGCTGGCTGGTAGAACGGCTCGGCACGCAGCCGCCAGGCATCGAGCTGGTGCACCACGGAGCCGCTCTCCACCACCGATTCCATCATGCCCATGGTCTCAGCGGTGGCCGGCGGTCTCGGGGTTGGGAATGCCGTCGATCGGGCATTCCTCGGTGCCGACCATCGGCCGTGTGAATGCCTCCACGGACTTGCGCGTGCCCTCCGGGTCGTTCACCCAGCGCGTGTAGAAATCGTACGGACAGGCGGCCACGCCCTTGTCGCCCTCCTGCGAATTGATCATGCCGGTGTAGCCACGGTGCAGCAGCTTGAACAGGTGGTTCTCCGACTGGCCGTTCTTGCGAAAATCGCGGATCAGGCTGGTGGACAGCGCCGCGTACTGCACGCCGTATTCCTCCTCGCCGCATTCGCCAAGGGTGCGACCGTCGAAGCCGATCAGCGCCGAGTGGCCGAAGTAGCTGTACACACCGTCGAAGCCGGCCGCGTTGGCCACCGCCACGTAGGTGTTGTTGGCAAAGGCCATGGCCTTGCTGATGAGGATCTGCTGTTCCTTGGCCGGGTACATGTAACCCTGGCAGCGGATGATGAGCTCCGCGCCCTTCATTGCACAGTCGCGCCAGATCTCGGGGTAGTTGCCGTCGTCGCAGATGATGAGGCTGATCTTCAGGCCCTTGGGGCCGTCGCTCACATAGGTGCAGTTGCCGGGATACCAGCCTTCCACCGGCACCCAGGGCATGATCTTGCGGTACTTCTGAACGATCTCGCCCTGGTCGTTCATGAGAATCAGCGTGTTGTACGGCGCCTTGTACGGATGCTCCTCATGCTGCTCGCCGGTCAGCGAGAACACACCCCAGACCTTGGCCTTGCGGCAGGCGGCGGCAAAGATCTCGGTCTCGGCACCGGGCACCGTGGCGGCCGTCTCGTACATCTCCTTGGCGTCGTACATGATGCCGTGGGTGCTGTACTCCGGGAAGATGACAAGGTCCATGCCGGGCAGGCCGGTCTTCATGCCGACCAGCATGTCGGCGATCTTGCGCGCGTTGTCCAGCACCTCGGCCTTGCTGTGCAGGCGCGGCATCTTGTAGTTGACGACGGCTACGCCCACCGTGTCCTTGCTGCTGGAAATGTCG
>JAQGNA010000077.1 GCA_028292075.1 Rhodoferax sp.
AGCGTGCCGGCGATGTAGGTGCCGAACACGTTGAAGAGGCCGATCAGTGCCAGGGCGTAGCCGGCCACCTCGGGCGACAGGCCCTTGTCCTTCAGGTAGCTCGGCATGTGCACGCCGATGAACACCACCTGGAAGCCGCAGACGAAGTAGCCGGCCATCAGCAACTGGAAGCTCGGGTACTTGAAGGCCTCGCGGAATGCCTGGCCGATGCTCTGCTGGCGCGCCACGGCACTTTTGCCACCGAAACCGGGCTCGCGAAGCCAGAATGAAAGCGGCACCAGCAGCAGCACGGCCGCGCCCAGGATGACCAGCGCCTGCTGCCAGCCGAAATTCGCAATGAGGAAACCCTCGGTCGGCACCATGAGGAACTGGCCGAACGAGCCGGCCGCGGCCGCGATGCCCATGGCCCACGAGCGACGCTCGGCCGGCACATTGCGGCCGATCACGCCGTAGACCACCGCATAGGTGGTGCCGGCCTGGGCCATGCCGATCAGCACGCCGGCGCTCAAGGTGAACAGCAGTGGCGTCGGCGAATGGGCCATGCCCCACAGACCCACCGCATAGAACAGGGCGCCGCCCACGATCACCTTGAACGCACCGAAGCGATCGGCCAGCATGCCGGCAAAAATGCCCGACACGCCCCAGGCAAGGTTCTGGATGGCGATGGCAAAGGCGAAGGTCTCGCGCGTCCAGCCCTGGGCCTGGGTGATCGGCTGCAACCAGAGGCCGAAACCATGGCGGATGCCCATGGACAAGGTCACGATCAGGCCACCGCACAGCAGCACCTGGGTCATGGAAAGCGGTTTGGTCTGGGTTTGCATGGTGTTTTGCTCTTGTCGCCTGGCGCCCTGGCGGGGCTCGTCTCCGGCAGTGCGCGGGTGCAGCTGCCGGGAAAGAAGTTTACGCATTCGCGGGCTGTCTTGCGCGCCGGCTTCGGCGACGGGTGAAATACTGTCGAAACATCCAGCCCTCGGTCGTTGCTCACTACAATCTCGTCCATGGCTACCACTCCTCGTCCGAATTCCACCGCGTCCGCCGTCCCCGAATACTCCGAAGGTTCGATCCGTGTGCTCAAGGGGCTAGAGCCCGTCAAGCAGCGCCCGGGCATGTACACCCGCACCGACAACCCGCTGCACGTCATTCAGGAAGTGCTCGACAACTCTGCCGACGAGGCGCTCGCCGGCCATGGCAAGAAGATCAAGGTCACGCTGCACACCGATGGCTCCGTCAGCATCGAAGACGACGGCCGTGGCATTCCCTTCGGCATGCATCCCGAAGAAAAGGCGCCGGTCATCGAACTGGTGTTCACCCGGCTGCATGCCGGCGGCAAGTTCGACAAGGGCAAAGGCGGCGCGTACAGCTTTTCGGGCGGCCTGCACGGCGTCGGGGTGAGCGTCACAAACGCGCTCTCAAAACGGCTGGAGGTCACGTCCTACCGTGAGGGCAAGGTGGCGCGGCTGGTGTTCGCCGCCGGCGACGTGATCGAGCCGCTGGTCACCCGCGCCAACAACGGCAGCGGGGAAGGCGACCGTAAATCCGGCACCAGCGTGCGCGCCTGGCCAGACGCCAAGTATTTCGAATCTTCTGCGCTGCCGATGAACGAGCTGACCCATCTGCTGCGGAGCAAGGCGGTGCTGATGCCGGGCGTCACGGTCACGCTCACGGTCGAAAAGACGAAGGAAGTGCAAACCTGGCTCTACAAGGGCGGACTGCGCGACTATCTCTTGCAGACCCTGAACGGCGAGCCGGTCATTCCCCTGTTTGAAGCCGAAGGCTTTGCCGACGACGGCCATGAAAGCTTCGCCGAAGGCGAGGGCGCCTCCTGGTGCGTCGCCTTTACCGAAGACGGCCAGCCGGTGCGCGAGAGCTACGTCAACCTGATTCCCACCAGCGCCGGCGGCACCCACGAGAGCGGCCTGCGCGACGGCCTCTTCAACGCCGTCAAGAGCTTCATCGAGCTGCATTCGCTGCTGCCGAAAGGCGTCAAGTTGCTGCCGGAGGACGTGTTCGCCCGCGCCAGCTATGTGCTGAGCGCCAAGGTGCTCGACCCGCAATTCCAGGGCCAGATCAAGGAACGGCTGAACTCGCGCGACGCGGTGCGGCTGGTGTCCAGCTACGTGCGCCCGGCGCTGGAGTTGTGGCTCAACCAGCATGTGGAATACGGCCGCAAGCTCGCCGAATTGGCGATCAAGGCCGCTCAGACACGCCAGAAGGCTGGCCAGAAGGTCGAGAAGCGCAAGGGCTCGGGCGTGGCCGTGCTGCCGGGCAAACTCACCGATTGCGAGAGCCGCGACATCGCCCACAACGAAGTGTTCCTGGTCGAGGGCGATTCCGCCGGCGGCAGCGCCAAGATGGGCCGCGACAAGGAAAGCCAGGCCATCCTGCCGTTGCGCGGCAAGGTGCTCAATACCTGGGAGGTCGACCGTGACCGGCTGTTCGCCAACAACGAGATCCACGACATTTCGGTGGCCATCGGCGTGGACCCGCATGGGCCGAACGACACGCCCGACCTCTCCGGCCTGCGCTACGGCAAGGTCTGCATCCTGAGCGATGCCGACGTGGACGGCTCGCACATCCAGGTGCTGCTGCTGACGCTGTTCTTCCGTCATTTTCCGAAACTCATCGAAACCGGCCACGTGTACGTGGCCCGGCCGCCGCTGTTTCGTGTGGACGCACCCGCGCGCGGCAAGAAGCCGGCGTCAAAGGCCTATGCGCTCGACGAGGGCGAACTCACCGCCATCCTCGACAAGCTCCGCAAGGAGGGCGTGCGCGAGGGTGCCTGGAGCATCAGCCGCTTCAAGGGGCTGGGCGAGATGAACGCCGAGCAGCTGTGGGACACCACCCTGAACCCCGACACCCGGCGCCTGCTGCCGGTGCAGTTGGGTTCCATCAGCTTTTTGCAAACCGAAAACCTCATCACCAAGCTCATGGGCAAGGGTGAAGCGGCCTCGCGCCGCGAACTCATGGAGCTCCACGGCGATGCCGTCGAGATTGACATTTGAACGGCTTGTCCGCACGCTCGCGGGTTAAGGAGATTGCCGCAATGACCATCAAATTCTTTCGTGAAAGTGCGCGTTTGCCAAGGCTTGGCCTGCTGCTGTCGCTCCTCTTTTTGCATCAGTTTGCGGCGGCCGACGTGTGGGGCTACATCGACACAAAGGGCGTGGCGCATTTCGATACGCAGCGGGTCGACGAACGCTATGAGTTGTTTTTCAAGGGCAACGAAAGCTTCGACACCGCGCAATTGCCGATCGGGGCCGTGGGCGGGGTTTCGGCTGCGCCGCCCAAGCTGCTCGCCTTTTTCGACATCTCGCCCAGCTACAAGTTGGTCAAGCACCACCTCCGCGAGGCGGCCACCACGCATGGTGTCGACTACGAGTTGCTGCAGGCGCTGATCGTCACCGAGTCCGGCTTCAGCAGCACGGCGGTGTCGCCCAAGGGCGCCGTGGGCCTGATGCAGATCATGCCCGCCACCGCCGAGCGTTACGGCCTGACCGGCGACCCGAAGGCCAGCGTCGAGCAGAAGCTGACCGACCCCAAGACCAACATCCGCATCGGCACCCGCTACCTGCGGGACCTGATCGCCATGTTTCCCGGCCAGCTCGAACTGGCCGTGGCCTCGTACAACGCGGGCGAAGGCGCGGTGCAGCGGGCCGGCAACCGCATTCCGAACTACAAGGAAACCCAGGCCTATGTAAAGACAGTGCTGGCCTTGTACAACGGGTTGAAGCCGCCCGAGGCCCTGGTCGAACAGCGGCGCCGCCCGGTGCGCGTGCGCATGGAACTCGGCGGCGGCGCCTCTGGCCGGGCCAACATGCCAGAACTCGGCGCCACGCTGCCGGACGCCGTGAGGCCAGTGGCCCGATGAGCCGACGGAGCGAAAAGCCGACTGACCGCCGCGCAGGGGACTCCTCCACCCCGGCCGCAGCGAACTGGCGGGCCGGGCGCCTGCATGCCTGCCACGGCCTGAAACCAGCGGGCGCACTCCGGCGCCGGCCCACCCGGCCCCTCCGGCCCCTCCTGCCCCTTATCGCAACCGCTTCCTGATGGTGCGTGGCGATTTCGCCGGGCCCGCGGTCTGCCGCGGTACCGGCCGTTTTTCTCTTTCCCCGTTTATTCCAAAGACCCTGCGTCTCTGCCATTTTTGCCATGAGTGAACAGACCATCCTGGGCTTCCCAGACGATCAGCCCGAAGACCCGACCAACGCGGAAGTGGTTGCGCCGCCCCCGCCGCCGGCACCACCTTCCGACCCACCTTCCGACCCACCGGTCGACCCGATGGGCGGTGGACCGACAGATGACGGCGACAGCCTCGCCGGCTATGCCCAGCGAGCCTATCTTGAGTACGCGTTAAGCGTGGTCAAGGGTCGCGCGCTGCCGGACGTGTGCGACGGCCAAAAGCCGGTGCAGCGCCGCATCCTGTACGCGATGTCACGCATGGGCCTGGGCTTCGGCGGTGCGAACGGCGCCACGGGTGCCAAGCCGGTGAAGAGCGCCCGCGTGGTGGGCGACGTGCTGGGCCGCTTTCACCCCCACGGCGACCAGGCCGCCTACGACGCCCTGGTGCGCATGGCGCAGGACTTCAGCCAGCGCTATCCGCTGATCGACGGCCAGGGCAACTTCGGCAGCCGCGACGGCGACGGTGCCGCGGCCATGCGCTACACCGAGGCGCGACTGGCCCGCATCACCAGCCTGCTCCTCGACGAGATCGACGAGGGCACGGTCGATTTCATCCCCAACTACGACGGCTCCACCGTGGAGCCGAAGCAGCTGCCGGCGCGCCTGCCGTTCAACCTGCTGAATGGTGCAAGCGGCATCGCCGTGGGCCTGGCCACCGAAATTCCGAGCCACAACCTGCGCGAGATCGCCGACGCCTGCGTCGCCCTCATCAAGAACCCGAAACTGTCGGAAGAGGATCTGTTCACCCTGGTGCCAGGCCCGGACTACCCCGGCGGCGGCCAGATCATCAGCAGCCCGACCGAGATTGCCGACGCCTACCGCGGCGGCCGGGGCTCGTTGAAGGTGCGGGCCCGCTGGAAGATCGAGGAACTGGCGCGCGGGCAGTGGCAACTGGTGGTCAACGAACTGCCGCCGGGCGTCAGCACCCAGCGCGTGCTGGAAGAGATCGAGGAGCTGACCAATCCGAAGATCAAGGCCGGCAAGAAGGCGCTGAGCACCGACCAGACGCAGCTCAAGGCCTCGATGCTTTCGGTGCTCGACGTGGTGCGCGACGAGTCCAACAAGGACGCCGCCGTACGCGTCGTGTTCGAGCCGAAGACGAGCCGCATTTCCCAGTCGGAGCTGACCAATGCGCTGCTGGCCCACACCAGCCTGGAAACGTCCGCGCCGATCAACCTGACCATGATCGGCCTGGACGGCAAGCCGAC
>JAQGNA010000005.1 GCA_028292075.1 Rhodoferax sp.
AGCACGAAGAGCAGCATGCCGTAGGCGATGCCGTCGAAAAGAATGGTCAACATGAAATGCGGTCGGTTTGGGTATGGCACCCTCTCCTTCCGGGAGAGGGTTGGTGAGGGCCGGCTGTTCCGAGCCGCCAGCCCGTCACCCCGGCCCTCTCCCCGGAAGGGCGAGGGAGGAAGACCCGACGTACTTGTTCTTGCCGGGGTCCTTGACGTCCTTGATCACGTCGAACTCGACGTTGTAGAGGCCGCCGTTCTTCCGCTCGACCTTGCGCAGGTAGATGTCCTGCACGATGTCGCGGGTCTGCGCGTCGATGAAAATCTTGCCGCGGGGGCTCTCGAAAAGCTGGCCCTTCATGGCGGCCAGCAAGGCGTCGCCGCCGCCCTGGCCCTTGGTCGTCTTGAGCGCGTCGTAGATCACGCGCATGCCGTCGTAGCCGCCGATGGCCATGAAGTTCGGACGCAGGCCCTTGTTGGCCTTTTCGAACGCCTCGACGAACTGCTTGTTCATCGCCGACGGATGCGCAGCCGAATAGTGGTGCGAGGTGACCACGCCGAGGGCGCCGTCGCCCATGTCGTTCAGCTGGTCGTCGTCGGTGATGTCACCGGTGCCGATCAGCTTGATGCCGGCCTTGTCCATGCCGCGCTCGAGAAACTGCTTCATGACCGCCGCGCCGGCGCCGGACGGCACGAAGACGAACAGCGCGTCGGGCTTGGCATCACGCACCTTCTGCAGGAACGGCGCGAAATCGGGGTTGCGCAGCGGCACGCGCAGCGACTCGATCACCTCGCCACCGTTGAACACCAGGCGCTCCTTGAAATACTTTTCCGCATCGAGGCCCGGGCCGTAGTCGCTCACCAGAGTGACCACTTTCTTGATGCCGTTCTTGGGCACCCAGTCGGCCAGCGCCACCGAGGCCTGCGGCAGCGTGAAGCTGGTGCGCACGATGTACGGCGAGGCCTGCGTGATGCTGGACGTGGCCGCGGCCATCACGACAAGGGGCGTCTTCGACTGCGTGGCGATGGGAGCGGTGGCCATGGCCGACGGCGTGATGCCCATGCCCGCCAGCACGTTGACCTTGTCGTTCACCACCAGCTCCTGCGCCAGGCGCTTGGTGACATCGGGCAGGCTGGTGTCGTCCTTCACGATGAGCTGCACCTTGCGGCCGCCAACCGTGTCGCCGTTCTGTGCCATGTACAGGCGGGCCGCGGCCTCGATCTGTCGGCCCGTTGTGGCCTGCTGGCCGGTCATGGGCAGGATCAGGCCGATCTTGAAAGGCTCGGCCTGCGCCATCGCGCCATGGCAGGCGGTGACGGCGGCCAGTGCGATCGCGGCGTGAAGCAAGTTTCTCTTGTGCATGGTGTCTCCTGAAAGGAATGAAGCGGATTGAAAATGAAGGCGGCCGCGGTCGAAGGCGTTACAAATATCAACAAATCAACGCGCGGATTAGAACGCAACTCGGCGTTCTTGCGGCCGGTTGACCGGGAAATCGCTCAGTCGACGGCCACATAGCAGTTATCTACTGGTGGCATACCGTGGAGGTTCGGGCCCATGCGTCAGTCCTGCCGGCTGATGAGCCGCAGGCCCGGCACCTGGCGCGTACGCAGGCTCTCGCCGTGGACGGCCTCATGCATGTTCTGCCGGGCGATGCGTGAGTGTTCGCGCATCAGCGCCTCGGCCCTGGCGCCCTCGCGCTGCTCGATCGCGTCGAGCACCTGGCGATGCTGGTGCTGCGCCACAACGAACATGTCCCGGGCCTTGGGCGAATCGGCCTGGGCCACCACAAAACCCGAAGCCGAGGCGAACGGCAGGCTGGCCACGCGCTCCAGCTCGCGGGCGATCACCGTGCTGCCCGACATGTCACTCAGCAGCGCGTGGAAACGCTCGTTCAGCGCCACATAGCGCGAGAAGCCTTCGTCGTCGAGCACCGGCTCGGCCAGCAAGTCATCGATGTGCTGCAGGCAGGCACGCGCCTCGCCGAGCAAGGCGGGGGCGGTGCCGCGTTCGGCGGCCAGCCGGGCCGAGAGGCCTTCGATCGTGCCGCGCAATTCAATGGCCTCGGACACATCGCGCTCCGAGAAGGTCTTGACCGCGTAGCCGCCGTTCGGCAGCGCCTGCAGCAGGCCCTCCTGCTCCAGCCGCATCAACGCGGCGCGGATCGGCGTGCGCGACACGCCCAGGATTTCGACGATGGCCAGTTCGGCGATGCGGCTGCCACCCGGCAGTTCTCCGGCCAGGATCATCTCGCGCAGGCGGCGTTGGGCCTTGACCGCCTGCGAGGCGCCTGCGTCTCCCATGTCAGCGACCGGTGACGTGCTGGCCGGCGTGGCTGGTGGGGAATCGTTCATGGTGGTCGCTGTATACATTCATTCGGATCGTGGCAGCCCAAGGCTGTGCGACAACGGGTCGCGCTGCATGTCGCAAACCCAAGCCTGTATTGGAGAACAAGCCACTCATGGCGTCAATCGAGGGTTAACACCAAGCGCCTGCCCATGGACAAGTCCCTCGACGCTGTATACATTGACGTCCGCTTTCAACGCCAAACCGGAGAACCCATGACCCAGCTCCCTGCCCGCTACGACCACGTCGGCAGCTTCCTGCGCCCGCAATACCTGCTCGAGGCACGCGCCCAGAAGGCGGCCGGCGGCATCACCGCCGAACAGCTCCGCACCGTCGAAGACAGGGCCATCGCCGAAATTGTGAAGTTCCAGGAAGACGTGGGCCTGCACAGCATCACCGACGGGGAATTCCGCCGCACGTACTTCCACATCGACTTTCTGGACCAGCTGGGCGGCGTGAAGACCGACATTCCGGTCACCATCCGCAAGCCCGACGGCAGCGAGGAATTGGCCCCGCCGGCCATGCGGGTGATCGACAAGGTGCGCCACGTGAAGGACATCCAGCGCGCCGACTTCGAGTACCTGAAGGGCCAGGTCAGCGCCGGCAACACGCCCAAGGTGACCATCCCCTCGCCCACCATGCTGCACTTCCGCGGCGGGCGCGC
>JAQGNA010000104.1 GCA_028292075.1 Rhodoferax sp.
CGCCATCTGCGGCCAGAGCTGCCGGCCTGGGTCGATGCCGTGTTGCAGAAGGCGCTGCACCCGCAGCCCGCCCGGCGCCAGGAAGCGGTGTCGGAGTTCATGCACGACCTGCGTTCGCCCGGCCCGCAGTTCCAGCGCATGAAAGCGCCACCGCTGGTGGAGCGGCATCCCGTGGTGTTCTGGCAGGCGGTGTCGCTGGTGCTGGCCGTGGCGGTGCTGGTGTTGCTGGCGCTGCGCCTGTCAGGCGGCTGACAACGCTCAGGCGGCCTGCGCGGTGGCCACGCGGTCCAGTGCCTCGACCGCCTCCGCCGGCAGCACCAGTTGCGCCGCAGCAAGGTTTTCGCGCAGGTGCGCCACCGATGACGTGCCCGGGATCAGCATGATGTTGGGCGCACGGCGCAGCAGCCAGGCCAGCGCCACCTGCATCGGCGTGGCGCCCAGGTCTCGCGCCACGGCGGAAAGCCCTGACGACTGCAGCGGGCTGAAGCCGCCCAGCGGGAAGAAGGGCACGTAGGGAATGCCGTCTTTCGCCAAGGCGTCGATGAGCGCGTCGTCTCCACGGTGCACCAGGTTGTAGTGGTTCTGGACGCATGCGATGGGGCAGATGCCGCGGGCCTGCGCCACCTGCTTCGGCGTCACGTTGCTCACGCCGATGTGGCGCACCAGGCCCTTGCGTTGCAGGTCGGCAAGTGCTGACAACGGCGCTTCGATGGAGCCCTCGGCCGGCCCATGGACGTCGAACATGATCCGCAGGTTTACCACTTCGAGCACGTCTTGCCCGAGGTTGCGCAGGTTGTCGTGCACGGCGCTTGCAAGTTCATCGGCGGTGATGGCGGGTAGCCAACCGCCGTTGGCGTCGCGCCGTGCGCCGATCTTGGTGACGATGAGCAGATCGTCCGCATAGGGCGAAAGCGCTTCGCGGATGATCTGGTTGGTGATGTGCGGGCCGTAGAAGTCGCTGGTGTCGATATGGTTCACGCCGCTGGCCACCGCCTCGCGCAGCACCGCGATGGCCGCGTCGCGGTCGCGCGGTGGGCCGAAGACGCCAGGTCCGGCGAGCTGCATGGCGCCGTACCCAAGCCGGCGGACCTGGCGGTCTCCGAAGCGGTAGGTGGTGGATGGCGTTGCGTTGATGGCGTTCGACATGGCTGAATTCCTGTGGGATCGGGTGTTTCGCCGAGGGCGCCGCAAGCTGATCGACCTGCGGTGCCACGCTTGTTCGGCGGGTTGAACCGAAGTCTAGGCAAGCGTCACTGTCTTGATAAGCCGCTATATTCGGCACAGGCTGTGCAGGATTCAACACAATGAAGTTCGACCTCGGTGATTTGAACGCCTTCGTGGCGGTGGCCGGGGCAAAGGGCTTCCGCGATGGCGCACGCCTGACCGGCGCCAGTCCATCGGGCCTGAGCGAGGCGGTCCGGCGGCTCGAGACGCAGCTCGGTGTGCGGCTGTTGCACCGCACCACCCGCAGCGTGCTGCCGACCGAGGCCGGCCAACGCCTGCTCGACAGACTGCGGCCCGCCTTGACCGAAGTCGAAGCCGCGGTCGACGTGGTCAATGGTTTCCGCGACAGGCCTGCGGGCACCCTGAAGCTGAACGTGCCCATCAGCGCGTCGCGCCTGGTATTGCCAGCCATCGTCGCGCCGTTCCTCGCGGCCTACCCCGACATCAAGCTCGAGGTGATTGCGGAGGACGGCTTTGTCGACATTCTGGCCGCCGGCTGTGACGCGGGCATCCGCTATGACGAACGGCTCGAGCAGGACATGATCGCCGTGCCCATCGGCCCGCGGCACCAGCGCTTTGCACTTGCCGCGTCACCTGGCTACCTCGCGCGATGCGGCACGCCGGCGGACCCGGGCGAACTGCTCGCGCACAACTGTGTGAGAGGCCGTTTCGGCAGCGGCGCCATGCCCCTGTGGGAGTTCGAGCGCGATGGAGAGAAGCTGCGCGTCGACGTCACAGGGCAGCTCATCGTGCGCCTGGGTGGCACGGCTGATCTGGCGGTGGACGCCGCCATCGGTGGCACCGGATTCGTCTATCTGTTCGAAGACTGGCTGCAGCCCCATTTCGACAGCGGCAGCCTCGTGCCCGTGCTCGAGCCCTGGTGGCAGCGCTTCTCCGGCCCATTTCTCTATTACCCCGGCCGACGGTTGGTGCCGGCACCGCTCAGGGCGTTCGTGGACTTCGTCCGTTCGCCGGGCGGTGCACCGGCCTAACGACCGAGCGGATGGAGTCGCCGGGGGTTCCGCCGTGGCGCTATGCGGATTCGGTGGTTCGCCCGCCGGCCGAGGTACCACCTGACGAAGCGGCCGCGTCGATTTCGCGTTCGGCGGTCAGCCAGTCGTCGGTTTCACGGCCAGGCTCGAAGCCGCGGCGTTCCGAGGCCGCATAAGCAGCCTGCCGGATCCGTTCCTCGCGGTCGCCTGGCGCAGATGTGGAGGTGGATGCGGATGCGGATGCGGATGCGGATGCGGATGAAGCCGCGGATGACGGTGTGGATTCGGGAGGGTACTCATCCGCAGCCGTCACCAAGGGGTCCTCCACCGTCTCCATGGCGGTGCCCTTTGCGCGAAGAATTTCACTGACCTTGTTGCTGTTTGCCATTGCGTTGCCTTTCAGAGACGGCCTTTCGGCGGTGGTTAAAGCGAACAGCTTCCACGCTTTCAGGTGCCATGATCGTCTACCGTAATTCTCTGCCGCGCGTCGGAAAACTTCCCGACCACGCGGCCGCGCTGCAGAAATTGAAGGGCTTTGGGCAGCAGCAAAAGTGTGGGCCGGAAGCGGCCGGGAAA
>JAQGNA010000007.1 GCA_028292075.1 Rhodoferax sp.
ATGAGCGAACTTTCCAGGGTCTCGGGCACGACTTCGGTGGCGCCCGCCTTCTGCAGCGACTCGAGGTCGCGGTCGTCCTGCGTGCGCACGATCACCGGCACCTGCGGCGCGTGCGAGCGGATGTGGGACAGCACCTTGATGGCACCGGCCACGTCGAGGTAGGTGACCACCACCGCGCTGGCCCGCGCCAGGCCGGCGGCCATCAGCGCCTGCATGCGGGCCGCGTCGCCAAACACCACGGAGTCGCCTGCCGCCGCGGCCTTGCGAACCCGGTCGGGGTCGAGGTCGAGCGCCATGTAGGGAATGCCTTCGCGCTCCAGCATGCGGGCCAGGTTTTGTCCGCAGCGGCCATATCCACAGATGATGACATGCTTGTTGGCATTGATCGACTTGCGCGCGATGGTGGTCATTTGCAGCGACTGCTGGAGCCACTCGCTGCTGACCAGCTTCATCACCATGCGGTTGCTGTACATGATGATGAACGGTGTCGCCAGCATCGACAGCACCATGCTGGCAAGGATGGGGCTGAGCAGGCTGGGCGGCACGAGCTGGCCTTCCTGGGCCAGCGTCAGCAACACGAAGCCAAACTCGCCAGCCTGGGCCAGGTACAGGCCGGTGCGCAGCGAGACGCCAGCCGTGGCGCCGAGCAGCCGGGCCAGCGCCGTGATCATGACCAGCTTGAACAGCACCGGCAACGAGAACAACAGCAGCACCAGCGCCCAGTGGTCCATGACCAGCCGCCAGTCGAGCTTCATGCCGATGGTGATGAAGAACAGGCCCAGCAGCACGTCGTGGAAGGGGCGGATGTCGGTCTCCACCTGGTGCTTGTATTCGGTCTCGGAGATCAGCATGCCGGCGATGAAGGCGCCCAGTGCCAGGCTCAGGCCGGCCAGCTCGGTGAGCCAGGCAAGCCCGAGCGTGATGAGAAGCAGATTGAGGATGAAAAGCTCCTCGCTCCTGCGGCGGGCCACGATGGTGAGCCACCAGCGCATCACCCGCTGACCGCCGACCAGCAACACCGTGATCAACACCGTGGCCTTCACGGTGGCCAGGGCCAGCGCGTAGAACAGCTTTTCCGGCGTGCTGCCGAGGGCCGGAATCAGCACCAGCAGCGGCACCACGGCGAGATCCTGGAAGAGCAGCACGCCCATGACGCGCTTGCCGTGTTCCGACTCCATCTCCAACCGTTCCGCCATCAGCTTCACCACAATGGCGGTGCTGCTCATGGCCAGCGCGCCGGAGAGCGCCAGCGCCGTCTGCCAGCGCATGTTCCACAGCGTGGGCGCCATGGTGGCCACCATCAGCGAGGCGAACGTCGCCAGCAGCATCGTCAATGTCACCTGGAACAGCCCGAGCCCGAACACATGGCCGCGCATGGCGCGCAGCTTGGGCAGGTTGAACTCGAGGCCGATGACGAACATCAGGAACACCACGCCGAACTCGCCAAGGTGCGAGATGCCTTCGGAGTTCTGGGCCAGCGCCAGCGCGTTGGGGCCGATGAGCACACCCACCACCAGGTAGCCCAGCATCGGTGGCAACTTGAGCGAGCGGAACGTGACCACGCCCAGCACGGCGGCGAGCAGGTACAAGAGCGTGAGTTCCAGCGAGGTCATGCTCCGATGCTAGCAAGGCACGGGCCGGGCGCGGGTTCATTTCTGCAGGCGCTGACAGCCGAAGGGGCGCCGATAGAATCGAAGCATGACGCAAGTGCCCGAGTCCCGCCCCGCCATCGATGCAAACGACATCCTCGCCAGGGCCCGGGAGACTTTCCGGATTGAAGCCGAGGCGGTACAAGGCCTTGGCGCCCGGTTGAACGACAGCTTCGTCCGCGCGGTGGAACGCATCCTTGCCCTGCGCGGCCGAGTGGTGGTCATGGGCATGGGGAAAAGCGGCCACATCGGGCGAAAGATCGCGGCCACGTTGGCCTCCACCGGCACACCCGCCATGTTCGTGCATCCGGCCGAGGCAAGCCACGGCGACCTGGGCATGGTGCAGGCCGATGACCTGGTTCTGGCCATCTCGAACAGCGGCGAAAGCGCGGAGCTCACGGTGTTGCTGCCTGCGCTCAAGCGCCAGGGCGTGCCGCTCGTGGTCATCACCGGCGGACTGCAATCCACCTTGGCGATGCACGCGACCGAAGTGCTCGACGGCGGCGTCGACAAGGAAGCCTGCCCGTTGAACCTGGCGCCCACCGCCAGCACCACGGCCCAGCTGGCCCTGGGAGATGCGTTGGCGGTGGCCCTGCTGGACGCGCGTGGCTTTGGCGCCGATGACTTTGCCCGCTCGCACCCTGGCGGTGCACTGGGACGCAAGCTCCTCACCCATGTCGGCGACGTCATGCGTACCGGTGACGGCGTGCCGCGCGTCGGCCCAGAGGCCAGCTTCGGCGAGCTCATGCGCGAGATGAGTGGCAAGGGCCTGGGCGCCTCTGCCATCGTCGACGCCGAGGGCCGCGTGCTCGGCATCTTCACCGACGGCGACCTGCGCCGGCTGATCGAACGGGGCGTGGCGCTGCGCGGCCTGAGCGCGCGCGAGGTGATGCACAATCGGCCGCGCACCATCTCACGCCATGCCTTGGCCGCCGAGGCGGCCGAACTGATGGAACAGTACCGGATCACCAGCGTGCTGGTCGTCGACGAAGGGCAAAAGCTCTGCGGCGCCCTTAACACCAACGACTTGTTGCGCGCCAAGGTCATCTGATTTCGCGATGACGCTTCGCCCTCTTCCTTTTTATTTCCCCTCCGTTTTCCTGCCCTTCACGCCTTGCTCGCCGACATGTCCCCTGCCCTCGCCCTGCCTCCCGAACTGCTGCTGAAGGCGCAGGGCGTGCGAGTGGCTTTTTTCGACATCGACGGCGTGATGACCGATGGCGGCGTGTACTTCACCGAAGCCGGCGAAACGCTCAAGCGCTTTCACACGCTCGACGGCCAGGGCCTGAAAATGCTGCAGAAGGCGGGCATCACGCCAGCCGTGATCACCGGGCGCGATTCCAAGCCGCTGCGTCACCGGCTGGCCGCGCTCGGCATTGCCCACGCCGTCTATGGCACCGAAGACAAGCGCCCTGCAGCCGAGAAGATTTTGGCCGCCCTTGGCCTGGACTGGTCGCAGGCCGCCGCCATGGGCGACGACTGGCCCGATCTGCCGATGCTCGTCCGCTGTGCGTTTGCGTGCGCGCCAGCCAACGCGCATGCGGAAGTGCTGGCACGGGTGCACCATGTCACCGCGCGCCAGGGCGGCATGGGCGCGGCCCGTGAATTTTGCGATGTGCTGGTCATGGCGAGCGGCCGATACGCCGGTCTGTTGCAGGAGGCGCTTGCGTGATCAGCATGGTGCGGCGACTGTGGGACCGGATCTCGATCTACCTGCCCCTGATCCTGATGGCCCTGCTGGCGCTCGCCACTTATTGGCTGGTGCGCAATGCGCCCATGATGGGCACGCCGGACGCGCCGGTTGCGCCCCGGCACGAGCCCGACTATTTCATGCGCGGCTTTTCCATCAAAACCTTCGATGCCGCCGGCAGGCTCAAGAGCGAAATCATCGGTGACGAAGCGCGCCACTACCCGGACACCGACACCATCGAGATCGACCGCGCCCGGCTGCGCTCGGTCAACCCGGCCGGCCGCGTGACGGTGGCCACCGCCGACCGTGCCTTGAGCAATGCCGATGGCAGTGAGGTGCAGCTGTTCGGCAATGCCATCGTGACCCGCCAGTCCGAGACCGACGCCAAGGGCGTGCGTCAGCCACAGCTCGAGTTTCGGGGTGAGTTTTTGCATGCGTTCTCAAACGTGGAACGCGTGACCTCGAACAAGCCGGTCACGCTGACCCGCGACAACGACCGCTTCACGGCGGACAGCATGGACTACAGCAACCTCGACCGGTTGATGGAGCTCAAGGGCCGCGTGCGGGGCGTGCTGCCCGCGCGGGCTGTCAAATAAACCAACCGCCGAGCACCCCCATGTCCAGACTGGTCTTCATCACGGGTGCCTCCAGCGGCATCGGCCAGGCGTTGGCATTGCGCTTTTTCCAGGCGGGTTACCGGCTGGCGCTCGTTGCGCGGCGCGCCGAAGTTGTCAAGGCCTGGGCCGAAGGACATGGCATTGCGACCAATCGCTACCGGGTCTACAACGCCGACGTGGCAGAGCCCGAGAGCATCATGGACGCCGGGCGGCAGTGCCTGGTCGATCAGGGCGTGCCCGACGTGGTCATCGCCAATGCGGGCATCAGCATCGGAATGGACACCGCCTATCCGGAAGACATCGCGGTCATGGCGCGCACCTTCGCTACCAACAACGTCGGCATGGCGGCAACCTTCCAGCCGTTCGTGCAGCCCATGACGGCGCGGCGGCAAGGGGCTCTGGTCGGGATTGCGAGCGTTGCGTGGATCCGCGGCTTGCCGGGCCACGGCGCGTACTGCGCCAGCAAAGCGGGCGTGGTCAGTTATTGCGAAAGCTTGAGGGGCGAGTTGCGCCCTAGCGGTGTGAAGGTTGTGACGATCTGCCCCGGCTACGTGGACACGCCGCTGACGCGGGTCAACCGCTACAGCATGCCCTTCCTGATGCGCCCCGACGATTTTGCTGCAAAGGCCTTTACGGCGATCGAGGCAGGCGTGAGCTACCGCGTCATTCCCTGGCAGATGGGCGTTGTGGCCAAGCTCATGCGCGCGCTGCCCAACGCGGTCTACGACCGCTTGCTTCAAGGCCGGGC
>JAQGNA010000113.1 GCA_028292075.1 Rhodoferax sp.
GCCTCCGCCGCAGATGGTGGCCAACATGCGCGTGGGCAACATGGACGGCTATTGCGTCGGCGAACCCTGGGGCCACCGCGCCATCATCGACGGCATCGGCGTTACCGCGCAGACCACGCAGGACATCTGGAAGGACCACCCCGAGAAGGTGCTGGGCACCACCGCCGAATTCGTCAAAAAATACCCCAACACCGCCCGCGCGGTGACGGCCGCCATCCTGGAGGCCAGCCGCTGGATCGACGCCGGGCTGCAGAACAAGTCGAAGATGGCCGAGACGATTGCCGATAAATCGTATGTCAACACCAGTGTCGACGCCATCAACCAGCGCATCCTCGGCCGCTACCAGAACGGCATGGGCAAGACCTGGGACGACCCGAACCACATGAAGTTCTATGGCGATGGCGCGGTCAACTTCCCCTACCTGAGCGACGGCATGTGGTTCCTCACGCAGCACAAGCGCTGGGGCCTGCTGAAAGAGCACCCCGACTACCTGGCGGTGGCCACCCAGATCAACCAGACCGAGATCTACAAGCAGGCCGCCACGGCCAGCAAGACCCCGGTGCCCAAGGAAGTGCTGCGCACATCGAAGCTGATCGACGGCACGGTGTGGGATGGCAAGGACCCCAAGAAGTATGCGGACAGCTTCAAGATCCACGCCTGATGACTTTCACCCCGACATTACAGGAGCAAGCCATGGTCAGTGCCGTCTTTCATTCACCGAGCGATGCATCTTTCGATGCACCCGAACCGACGCGTGCCGCCTCGCCCGACGCGGCTCAAGCGGCTCAGACGGCTCAGACGGCTGACGCGGCCGTACCAGGCACCGTGCTCATCGCAAAGCCAGCGGCGGCCGTGCGCGCCAAGCCGCCATTCGACTGGAACGGCCTGTGGATGAAGGTGGTGCCTCCCATCCTGGGCCTGGCACTGCTGGCCGGGGTGTGGGAGGTCGTGTCCCTCACCAGCACCAGCAATTTCCCCTCGCCGTGGGCGACGCTGCAGCAGGCGATCGACGTGTTCAAGGACCCGTTCTACCGCAAGGGTCCGAACGACCAGGGCATCGGCTGGAACATCCTGAGCTCGCTGCAACGGGTCGCCGTGGGCTTTGGGCTGGCGGCGTTGGTGGGCATTCCGGCCGGCTTCGCGATCGGCCGGTTCGAGTTCCTGAGCCGCATGTTCAACCCGTTGATCAGCCTGTTGCGCCCGGTGTCGCCACTGGCCTGGCTGCCCATTGGCCTGCTGGTGTTCAAGGGTGCCAACCCGGCCGCCATCTGGACCATCTTCATCTGCTCGATCTGGCCGATGGTGATCAACACGGCCGTGGGCGTGCAGCGCGTGCCGCAGGACTACATGAACGTCGCCAAGGTGCTGAACCTGTCCGAGTGGAAGATTCTGACGAAGATCTTGTTCCCCGCCGTGCTGCCCTACATGCTCACCGGTGTGCGGCTCGCGGTGGGCACCGCCTGGCTGGTGATCGTGGCCGCCGAAATGCTGACCGGTGGCGTGGGCATCGGTTTCTGGGTGTGGGACGAGTGGAACAACCTCAACGTCAAGAACATCATCATCGCGATCTTCGTGATCGGCATCGTCGGCCTGCTGCTCGAATACGCCCTCATCAAGCTGGCGACAGCCTTTACTTTCGAAGAGGTCAAATCATGAGCGCCGGACTGACCAGCAAGTACATCGAGATCAGCCAGGTCGAGCAGACCTTCAAGACCGCCAAGGGACTGTTCCCGGCGCTGCGCGACATCAACCTCACCGTGGCTCGCGGCGAGTTCGTCGCGCTGATCGGCCACTCGGGCTGCGGCAAGTCGACGCTGCTGAACCTCATCGCCGGCCTGACGCTGCCAACGCATGGCACGCTGCTCTGCGCCAACCGCGAGATCGCCGGCCCAGGCCCCGACCGCGGCGTGGTGTTCCAGAACCATTCGCTCCTGCCCTGGCTGACCTGCTACGAGAACGTCTACCTCGCGGTGGAACGCGTCTTCGGCGGCGCCGAGAACAAGCCGCAGCTCAAGGCCCGCACCGAGGCGGCACTGGCGCTGGTGGGCCTGACCCCCGCGGCCCAAAAACGTCCCGGCGAGATCTCCGGCGGCATGAAGCAGCGCGTGGGCATCGCCCGGGCGCTGAGCATGGAGCCCAAGGTGCTGCTGATGGACGAGCCGTTCGGCGCGCTCGACGCCCTCACCCGCGCCAAGCTGCAGGATGAACTGCTGGCCATCGTCCACAAGACGCAGAGCACGGTGGTCATGGTGACGCACGATGTGGACGAAGCCGTGCTGCTGAGCGACAAGATCGTCATGATGACCAACGGCCCGGCCGCGACCATCGGAGAAGTGCTGCGGGTGGACCTGCCCCGCCCACGCGACCGCATCGCCCTGGCGGAAAACACCGACTACGTGCACTACCGCAAGGCCGTGATCGACTTCCTGTACACGCGTCAGGCCCATGTGGAGAAGCAGACGGCCTGAGCAGCTTTCAAGCGGCCGGCAAGCGGGCCGGGCGGCGCAATCCGCGCCCTACTTCGGTCCGGCCTTGCCGCCCTGCCGCGCCAGATGCACCTGATGCAGGGTGATCTTGCGCACCTCCGCCTGGCTGGTCTCGATGTGCGCGCGCAGCAGCATGGCCGCCTGGTCGCCGCGATGGGCGCGCACGGCGCGCAGGATCTTGGCATGCTCTTCGTAGGTGGCGTCGATGCGCGGCTGCTGCGTGAAGTCGAGCCGTCGGATGATGCGGATGCGCTCGGTCACGTCGCGGTGCACACGGGCCATCTCGGCATTGCCGGCGGCGGCCACGATGGCGCAATGAAAGCCTTCGTCCCATTCGGCCACCTGCGCCATGTCGGCGCTGCGCC
>JAQGNA010000120.1 GCA_028292075.1 Rhodoferax sp.
CGTTTGCCGAACTGCAGCGACGCAGCACCACGGCCACCGGCACGGCGGCGGGCCTGTCGCCGTATCCGCACCTGAGCCTGGCCTACGGCAGCGCCGTGCCGGACATGCCGGACATGGCGGCGCTGCAGGCCGGCCTGTCGGCCGCATGGGCCGGCAGGGTGCTGCGGACGGACCGGCTGGCGGTCTGCCGTTCTTCCAAAGACATTTCCATCGCCGACTGGCAATGCGTGATGACCCTGGCACTGACCGGCCCCGAAGCCCCCGGTCCACATCAGGGAGCACCCGTTTTCGGAAATTAGAAAATCTTTTCCAATGGAAAACGTGAATAGAAAAAGAGCGTGGATTTCGCTATCTTCAGCGCTGGCCATGGTGATCCTCGGGCAAGCGGCCCGTGCACCGGCCAGGCCTGGCGCATTCCACCCCTAGGAGACATTCATGGCGATTTCAAAAACAAGCCGACTCATCGGCCAACTCACCCTGGTGGCCTGTGCCGCCCTCGCAGCCACCGGCGCGGCCCATGCCGGCGGGCGCTTCGTGTTCATCAGCCATGCGTCGGACTCCGACTCCTGGTGGAACACCATCAAGAACTCGCTCAAGCAGGCCGGCGAAGACTTCGGCTCCACGGTGGACTACCGCAACCCGCCCAGCGGCGACATCGCCGACATGGCCCGCCTCATCGAGCAGGCTGCCGCCCAGGGCTATGACGGCGTCATCACCACCATCGCCGACTACCAGGTGCTGCAGGGGGCGCTGAAGAAGGTCACCGATAAGAAGATCCCGCTCATCACCGTGAACTCCGGCACGCCCGAGCAGAGCGAGAAGCTCGGCGCCATCATGCATGTGGGGCAGCCTGAATACGAAGCCGGCAAGGGCGCCGGCGAACGCGCCAAGGCCGCGGGCATCAAGAGCTTCGTCTGTGTCAACCACCTGGCGACCAACCCGGTGTCGTTCGAGCGCTGCCGCGGCTTTGCCGAAGCCATCGGCGTGGACTTCAAGAAGAGCACCATCGACACCGGTGTCGATCTGACGGCGATCGAGGCAAAGACGGCGGCCTACCTGCGGCAAAACCCCGGCACGCAAGCCGTGCTGGCGCTTGGCCCCGACGCCGCCGCCGGCGCACTCAAGGTGGTCGAGAAGGCCGGTCTCAAGGGCAAGATCTACTTCGCCACCTTCGACCTCTCGGACGACATCTCGCGCGGCATCAAGTCGGGTGCCATCAACTTCGCGATCGACCAGCAGCCCTACCTGCAGGGCTACATCCCGGTGGCCGTGCTGTCGCTCATGAAGGATGGCAAGACCAGCGACCTGGCCAAGGTGACGGCCGAGTTGAAGGCTAACCCGAAGTTCAAGGCCCGGCTGGACGAGTACGGCCTGGCCCCGGCCTACGGCCCGCGCCACATCGGCTCAGGCCCGGGCTTCGTCACCAAGGACAACATCGGCAAGGTCGAGAAGTACGCCGGGCAGTACCGCTGAGCGCGTGCCGTCTTCGCAAGTGGTGCACGACATGAATCCGAGCCTGACCATCCAGCCGGCACCAGTCGCTGCGGCGCAGGCCGACGAGCGACTGCGCCAGGTCGGCTTCTGGCGCCGGCTGCTGGCGCGGCCCGAATTCGGCTCGCTGTCGGGCGTGGTGCTGGTGTTCGCGCTGTTCGGCGCGGCCGCCGGCGGCTCCGGCATGTTCAGCGCCGAGGGCGTGGTCAACTGGGCCACGGTGGCGGCCTTCCTGGGCGTGCTGGCGGTGGGCGCCGCGCTGCTCATGATCGGCGGCGAGTTCGACCTCTCCATCGGCTCCATGATCGGCTTCGCCGGCATGATGCTGGCCATTCCCGCGCTGTACTGGGGCTGGCCGATGTGGCTGGCCTGCCTGTTCACCTTCGGCGTGTGCATGGCGCTCGGCGCGGTCAACGGCTACATCGTCGTCAAGACCGGCCTGCCGTCGTTCATCGTCACGCTGGCGTTCTTCTTCATCTTGCGCGGCCTGGCGCTGGCGGTGTCGGTGCAGCTCACGGGCAAGACCATCATCAGCAGCAACGAGGGCGTGGTGCTGCGCGACCTCATGGCGGCCGACACCATGTTCAACGGGCTCTTTAGCGGCCATGTGCTCACCGGCCTGTTCAACAGCCTGGCGCGCGCCGGCATCCTGGGTGCGCGCGACGACGGGCAGGCGCTCGCCATCGGCGTGCCCAAGGTCGTGGTGTGGTGGCTGGCGCTGACGCTGGCCGGCGCGTTCATGCTGGCCCGCACGCGGCTGGGCAACTGGATCCTGGCGGTGGGCGGCGACGCCAACGCCGCCAAGAACACCGGCATTCCGGTGGCCCGCGTGAAGGTGATGCTGTTCGTGCTGATGGCGGCCTGCTCCACGCTGTTCGCCGTGCTGCAGGTCGGCGACGCCGGCTCGGCCGCGGCCGACCGCGGTCTGCAGAAGGAGTTCGAGGCGGTGATCGCGGCCGTGATCGGCGGCTGCCTGCTCACCGGCGGCTACGGCTCCATCATCGGCGCGGCACTCGGCGCGCTGATCTTCGGCGTGGTGCAGATCGGCATCGGCTACACCAGCATCGA
>JAQGNA010000144.1 GCA_028292075.1 Rhodoferax sp.
GCGATGCTCTACGGCCTGGGCGCCATGGGCGGGCCCGGCGTCACGCGGGCGCTGGAGATCATCCACCGCGAGCTCGACCTGACCATGGCCTTCTGCGGCCGCACGACCATCCCCATGGTCGATAAAACCATGTTGTTGCCTGGCAGCTACTGATCAGCCGCGCGATGTGCGTCAGCGCTGCAACAAAAGGTCGGGATCTCGGCAGCTGACGGCATAATCGTTACGAACAGTAAGGCGCTGCGGCGCTCGTCGTCTCAAACATTGGGGGTTTCGTCATGGGTGCAGGAAAGTTCAGGCTGGTCACGCGCAGCGATTTCGACGGTCTGGTGTGTGCGGTGCTGCTCAACGAGCTCGACATCATCGACGACATCAAGTTCGTCCATCCGAAGGACATGCAGGACGGCAAGGTCGAGATCACCGACCGCGACATCACCACCAACCTGCCCTACGTGGCCGGCGCGCACCTGGCGTTCGACCATCACCTGTCGGAAACCATCCGCAACCAGAGCGGCCTGGCGAACCATGTGATCGACGCCAACGCGCCATCGGCGGCCCGCGTGGTGTACGACTACTACGGCGGCGCCAAGGCATTCCCGAACATCACCACCGAGATGATGGAGGCGGTGGACAAGGCCGACTCGGCACAGTACGTGCGCGAGGAAATCCTGGAGCCCACGGGCTGGACGCTGCTGAACTACCTGATGGACGCACGCACCGGCCTCGGCCGCTTCCGCGACTTCCGCATCAGCAACTACGCGCTGATGATGGACCTCATCAAATACTGCCGCAACCACGGCATCGACGACATCCTGGCCCTGCCCGACGTGAAGGAACGCGTCGAGATCTACCTGGAACACGCCGAAAAGGCCAAGGCCCAGATCGAGCGCTGCGCGACCGTGCACAACCGCCTGGTGGTGCTCGACCTGCGGAACGAGGAAACCATCTGGGCCACCAACCGCTTCATGGTGTACGCCCTTTTCCCGCAGGTGAAGATTTCGATCCACGTGATGTGGGGCGTGCAGAAGAAGAACACCGTCTTCGCCACCGGCAAATCGATCCTCGACCGCAGCAGCAAGACCAACGTGGGCGAGCTGATGCTGCAATACGGCGGCGGCGGCCACCATGCGGCGGGCACTTGCCAGGTCGAGAACGACGAGGCCACCACGGTGCTGCGCGAACTCATCGCCAAGATCAACATGGACGGCTGAGCCGGCACGCCGCTCACGCTGGGGCGCCTTCGGGCGCCCTTTGCGTTTTGACCGCCCGAACAAGCGGCAGCGGTCCAGCTTATCAAGAATCAATCGCATTACCGCTAGAATCGGCGCGACACATCTTCGACACCGCTGCAACCGCCGCGCCCGCCGCCGGCCTTCGACAAGGGAACCTCATGAAAACGCTATTGCTCCGTGCTGCCGTGGTGGCCGCGCTGGCATCCCTGTCCGCCCACGCCCAGACCACCGTGCCGGCGCCGGCATCGGTCTCCGCATCGACATCCTCCCAGGCCGCCGCCGGCGCCGTGACTGCCGCGCAGGTGGCCGCCCACTACGCCCACCTGGTGCAGGCCAACTACGACGACACGCTGGCCAGCACCAAGGCCATGCAAGCGGCGATCGACGCCTTTCTGGCCAGGCCCAGTGCCGACGGCCTGGCCAAGGCCCGCAAGGCATGGACCGACGCGCGCGAGTTCTACGGCCAGACCGAGGCCTTCCGCTTCTACGCCGGCCCGATCGACGACAAGAATGGCCCCGAGGGCCGCATGAACGCATGGCCGATGGACGAAGCCTATGTGGACGGCGTGAAGGGCAAGCCCAACGCCGGCATCGTCAACAACCTGAAGGTCAAGATCACCAAGAAGGGCCTCGCTGCGCTGAACGAGCGGAACGGCGAAGAGAACATTGCCACCGGCTGGCATGCCATTGAATTCCTGCTGTGGGGCCAGGATCTGAGCGAAACCGGCCCCGGCGACCGTTCCTTTGAGGACTTCGTCGACGGCAAGGCACCGAACGCGAACCGCCGCCGCGAATACCTGAAAGTGGTCACCGAGCTGCTGGTCGATGACCTCGGCACGCTGGCCAAAGCCTGGGCGCCAGGCGCGAAGAATTACCGCGCGCGTTTCGAGAAGTCGGGCACCGACGCCGTGCGCCGCATGCTGGTGGGCGTGGGCTCGCTGTCGCGCGGCGAGTTGGCGGGCGAACGCATCGAAGTGGCACTCGCCTCGCAGAACCAGGAAGACGAGCACTCCTGCTTTTCCGACAACACGCACCGCGACATCGTCAACAACGCGAAGGGAATCCAAAACGTATGGCTCGGCAGCTACCAGCGCGCCGATGGCACGACGCTGGCCGGCCCCTCGCTGCGCGACCTGGTGGCGGTGCGCGACGCGGCCACCGCCGAGCGCGCCAGCACCCACATCGCGGCCAGCGTGAAGGCGGCCGAAGCCATCCAGGCGCCGTTCGACCGCGAGATCGTCGGGGCGGCCGACGCCCCCGGCCGCAAGCGCGTGCAGGCCGTGGCCGATGCGCTCAAGCTGCAGAGCAACGACTTCGTGGCCGCGGCCAAGGCCGTCGGCATCACCAAGCTGACCCTGGTCGACCCGGCCAAGGAATAGCACCGGAACCATGAAACCCATGCGCCATGCCACGCCCGGGTTCGCCCCGCGCCTCGTCGTGTTGCTGGCGCTGGCCGGCGGTGCCACCGGCGGCTGGCTGGCCTGGGCCGCTGGCCCGGCGACGGCGGTTGCCGACCCCACGGAAGAAATGGCCGGCGGCGACACCACGGTGTACGAAGTCGGCCGCAACGCCTTCTCGTTCCCGGCTGCCAACCTGGACGAAGCTGGCCGCACCACCTTCGCTATCGGCAACTCATTTTTCCGCCGCAACTGGGTCGAGGCGCCCTCGTCCACCACGGCGCGCGACGGCCTCGGCCCGCATTTCCTGGCGCGTTC
>JAQGNA010000013.1 GCA_028292075.1 Rhodoferax sp.
CGCACCCCTACCGGCATGGACGTCGGCACGGCGGCGCGCACCGCGTCGAAGACTTCGAGCGGAAAGCGGATGCGGTTCTCCAACGATCCGCCATAAGCGTCTTCGCGCCGGTTCGACACCGGTGACAAAAACTGGTGCATCAGATAGCCGTGGGCCGCGTGGAGCTCGATGGCGTCGATGCCCAGCGCGTGCGAACGCTCCGCTGCCCTGACGAAGGCATCGCGCACACGGCCCAGCCCGGCAGCGTCAAGCGCCAGAGGTGGCACTTCACCGGGGTTGTGCGGCACGGCCGACGGCCCGACGGTGTCCCAGCCACGCGGACCGTCCGGCGACACCTGCGCACCACCGGCCCACGGCACCTGGCTCGACGCCTTGCGGCCTGCATGGGCCAGCTGGATCGCCACCTTGATGTTGGAATGCTTTCGAATGGCGGCCAACACGGGCACGAGTGCGGCCTGGTTGGCATCGTTGTACAGGCCCAGGTCGTCGGCGGTGATCCGGCCGATGGGTTCGACGGCGGTGGCCTCCAGCATCAGCAGTGCCGCGCCCGACAACGCCAGACCTCCGAGGTGGATCATGTGCCAGTCGGTCGCGTTGCCGTCCTCCGCGGAGTATTGGCACATGGGGGCGATGGCGATGCGGTTTTGCAGCGTCATTGGTCCGATGGCGTAAGGAGTGAACAGAGCGCTCATGTGGTGGTTCGTCCCAGAGAAATGATCAACGGCCGTTATAGCAGTTGAAGCGCCTTTCTGCAGGCCTGGACCCGGCTGCCCGCGCCACCTGGTCAGCCGTGCCGGCGCTCAGGTCCCCGGCCGTTGACATCGACGCGCGTCATCGCCGCGACCAACCAGCCCATGCCAAGCGCCAGCAGCACCGAGGTCACCTCGGCGGTGCGCCCGGGCAGGTGGCGCTGCAGCCATTCGCAGCCGAAGGCCAGCAGCGCGACAACCACGGTGGCGCTAGCCGCTTTGGCCCCGCGGCGCATGGCCGCCCATACCAGCGCTCCGAAGCAGAGGCATTCGAATGCCACGTTCGTGACGTTGGACTCCAGGTTGCCCGAGAGAGAAGAACCGAAGGGCATCCAGCCCATGGGGCGCGGCATTGCCCGCCACTGCCATGGCCAGATCGCCTGTAGGCAATAGGTGGCCAGCGCCACCGTGAACACTGCGCCAAGGCGCGCGCGGTCGGCCAGCCGCTCCAATGCCAGCCAGGCGGCCAGACCACCGGCGATGCCCAGCACCACAGCCATGCCGGGCACCTGATGGATGACCACGAACTTGCCGCCCATCAGGACGATGATCGCGGCAAACACACCCCGGGCCGGATTCACAGCCAGCGAGCGCATCAACACCGACACCGCTTCCAGGCCGATCACCGTCATTCCCGTGTGCAGCAGCATGCGGCGCGGGTCCCACCAGGGCTGCTGCCAGAGCGACTTGACGTTGTCTACCACCGATGACACGTCGATGGTGGGAATGAGCGGGAACAATTCGGCCACGCACCAGACCCCCAACATGACCACCGCGAAGCGGTCGACCGCATGCAATGGCGCGTGACGCCGGTGCACGCGGTCGGCCATGGACGCCGACAGGCGCCCGGCCCACCAACCGGCCACATGCCCTGCCATGTTGAAGATCACGTCGGACAGGGCGGGCGTGCGCGGCAGGTATTTCTGCAACCACTGCAGACCGAATGCGAGCGTGAAGGCCATCGCGAACCAGACCGCAAAGGCGCGCCGGCGGCCTGCCGGCTCACGGTGGTACCAGGCGAGCAGGCAACCCAGCGGCGCAAACAGCGCGACGTTTTCCAGCAGGTCGCCCAGGCCGATGGGGCCATGCCAGATGAAGTCCTGGGGATGCGCAAAGTTCCATTGCAAGGGGTAGAGCGAACCGTAGACGATCAGCAGCAACACCAGGCCGATGCCGATGCGGTGGCTGCGCGAGTGCACGCCGCTTTCATGCCGCGCGACCATGCCGGAGACAGGCGCCATCAGAGGGCCGCTGCTTTCAACGGTGCACGGGCCAGGGGCGTGGCGGGGTCCTGCAACACGGCCTGCGCGGCTTCAGCCTCCGCCTTGATGAAGCGCCAGGTCGCCTGCATGCGTGCCAGGTGCTTGATCTCCACCGGCATCGACATCCAGAAGGTCCGCTGCATGGTCCGGGCCGGCAGGATGCGCTGCAGCGTCGGGTCCGCCTCGCCGATGAAGGCCGGCAGCACGCCAATGCCGGCACCCGCGGCAATGGCACGGTGCTGCGCCAGAATGCTGGTGCTGCGCAGGCCAATGCGGTCGGGCCGACACAGGTCGTCGAGGTAGTGGAGTTCCTGGCTGAACAGCAGGTCGTCCACATAACCGACGAAGGTGTGGCGGTCCAGATCGTCGCGCTGCGTGATCGGCGGATGCGCGGCCAGATAATGCCGCGCCCCGTAGAGGCACAGCGCGTAGTCGGTGAGCTTCTGCACGACGTACGGCCCCCGCGTCGGCCGCTCCAGCGTGATCACGATGTCAGCCTCGCGCCGCGACAGGTTGACCACCCGGGGAACGGCCATGAGGTCGATCACCAGCCGCGGATGCTGCGCCACCAACCGACTCAGCTGCGGCGCCAGCATCACGGTGCCATAACCTTCGGTTGCGCCTACTCGTACCACGCCAGCCAGGTCCTCGCCGCGGCGCTCCGCGTCATCGGCCTGGCGCTGCACGGCGATGCAGGCGGTTTCCATGTCCTCGGCATGTGGCAACAGCTGCTTGCCTGCCTCGGTCATGCTGTAACCGGCAGGCGAACGCTCGAACAACGGCGTGCCCAGCGCCGCCTCAAGCGCGGTAATGCGGCGCGACACCGTGGTGTGGTCGACCTCGAGGCGGCGCGCGGCCGTCACCAACCGCCCCGTGCGCGAAACCTCCAGGAAGAAGCGCAGGTCGTCCCAATTCATAAGGTCGAAACCCGCGGGGTCGAACAAAATAAGCTGTGCATTTTTGCAGAATGAAGATGGATTTTCGATCCTTGTTCAGGCGTCTTTGCGATGATAGCATCGCGCTCAAGCCACGACCGACGGCCCTGAAACTGCCAATAAGAGCCTGTTCCAGCCCACTAAATTCAATGGAGAAGACATGTCCGCCTTGCCCAAATCCGTCCCTGAAATCAACGCCCAGCCACTGGCCGCCGTGCCCACTGTCAAGCTGCTCATCGATGGTCGCTTTGTCGAATCGAAGTCGGCCGTCTGGCGCGACATCGTCAACCCCGCTACGCAGGAAGTGCTGGCGCGCGTGCCATTTGCCACCGCCGACGAAGTTAACGCCGCCGTGGCCTCTGGCAAGGCCGCCTTCAAGACATGGCGCAAGAGCGCCATCGGTGCCCGGGCCCGCATCTTCCTCAAATACCAGCAGCTGATCCGCGAGAACATGGCCGAGCTGGCCGCCATCCTCACCGCCGAACAGGG
>JAQGNA010000189.1 GCA_028292075.1 Rhodoferax sp.
CGATGTGCTCGGCTTCGCAGGCGACCTGAGCACCGAGGCGGCAGCCATCGAACTGACCCGCCGCTACCCGGGCATCGAGATTCTGGTGAACAACCTCGGCATCTTCGAGCCCAAGGCCTTCGAGGACATTCCCGACGCCGACTGGACCCGCTTCTTCGAAGTCAACGTGTTGAGCGGCGTGCGGCTGGCGCGGCTTTGCCTGCCCGCCATGCGACAGGCCAACTGGGGACGGATCATCTTCATCTCCAGCGAAAGCGCGGTGCAGATTCCGGCCGAGATGATCCATTACGGCATGACGAAGACGGCGCAGCTGGCGGTGTCGCGCGGCCTGGCCGAAGCGGTGGCCGGCACCGGCATCACGGTCAACAGCGTGCTGCCCGGGCCAACGCGCTCGCGCGGTGTGGGGGACTTTGTGGAAGCGCTGGCCAAGGCGGAAGGGCAGTCGATCGAGGATTTCGAAAAGGCATTTTTCGAGACCGCCCGGCCGACCTCGCTCATCAAACGCTTCGAGTCACCGGAAGAAATCGCCAGCATGGTGGCCTACATCGCAAGCCCGTTGTCGTCGGGCACGACCGGCGCGGCCTTGCGGGTCGATGGCGGCTGCACCAAGAGCGCCTTCTGATCCGCACCCGGCGCGCTGGCCCCGCCTCAAGGCTTGCATCGCAGGCAACGCGCATCAAACGCCGAGCTGCCGTCGCCACTGGCCTGGCGGCAGGCCGGCCAGCTGCGCGAACACGCGGGTGAAGTGGCTCTGGTCGGCAAAGCCGCAGGCCACGGCCACCTCCGCCAGGGGCAGGGCCGACGTGGTCAGCAGCTCGCGTGCGCGTTCGACGCGGCAGGCCATCAGCCACTGGTGCGGCGTCTGCCCCGTGGTCTGCCGAAATGCCCGGATGAAGTGGCTGCGCGAAAGCCCGCAAGCCTGCGCCACCTCGGCGATGGACACGTCACCCTCCAGGCGGTGCCGCAGCATCTCCTTGGCACGGCGTTCTTGCAGGGTCGACAGCCCGCGTCGAACAGGCGCCGCAAGCCTGGCGCCACCGTAACGGTTCAGCAAATGCATGCCGGTCGCGACGGCCATGTGTTCGACGAACAGCCTGCCGGCCTCGCTCGGCCGCTCAAGCGCCGGCATCAGCGCCTGAAGCAGGTGGCCCAGCACCGGGTCGCTCACACCCGCTTGGGCCGACAGGCCATCCCGCCGTCGCACGCCCTCCTCGTCCGCAATGCGGTCGAGCAGGTCGCGTGACAGCTCGAGCAGCAGAAAATCGAGGGGGCCGATCAGGTCGGCGCGGTAGTCGTCGGCAAAATTGCGGATGTACAACGCGTTCTGCGCGAAGTCGTGCAACGAGGAATGGTGCGCCTGAAAGATGCGCCGCTGGTGGCCCGCACCCAGCGACAGCCCGACCAGAAAGCCCCGGTCGGTGGCCGGCATGGCGACATGGCCCATCGGTTGAGCAGCGCTGCGCTTGCGGTACAGCCGCAGGCCGGCCGCGGCAAATTCCTGGTCGACATGCAGGCGGCTCGACTGACAGCCGAGCCCGTCTGTCGGTGCGGCGGCCGGTGCGGCGGTCGTTGCTGCGGTCGGTGCGGCGAAGGGCATGGCCGCTGAGAACGTGGCAGGCCGGGTGGCAATTGGCAAGGCATATGGCAACACCGACATGGTCCTGGTCATGGCAGCAATGCGGATCAGACGCGGCCGGTCATGTGGCCGCGGCACTCATGCGTTCCGCAATGGCATCGGTAGGCGTCGCGGTCGACGCTGTCGTCAATGGTGAGCGCATAGTCGAGGAAGAGTTCTTCGCCGGCCGCCACGGGGCGGATGGTGTCGATGCGCAGGCCGAGCCGCTTTTTTGGCAACACGACCTCGGTGGCTTCGCAGTTGGGACGGCAGGCGTGGTTGAGATGGCGGGTGAGGTTGCCACCCTGGGCGCCGTCGATGGTGGTGCCGTCGGACAGGCCGAACAGATAGGTGATGCGGTCGTCAAAGTTGCCACGGGCCATCTGACGGGCCGTGTAGCGCCGCCCTTCGTAGTGGGCCAGGAAGGTGCCGGCGGGCAGATCGGTCCGGGCGAACACACCGTAGCCGTGCACACCGCTATGGCGCACCTCGATGAGCGGATGCTCGGTCAGGTCGCTCGGATCAGGCAGGATGGGCGCAGCCGGGGCTTCGGCGTTCGGACGGGAAGTGACAGGATTCTTGGACATGGTTGGGGGAGCTTCGCAACGATGAGACGGCGGCATGACCGCAAGCAAGCACCGTACCGGCCAGGAGGTGCTGCAGGGCGGTGACGAAACCGGCCCGGGTGCCGAGCAGGGAGGCGGTTGAGACGGAGACGAAGGTGCAGCTTGCAAATCAACACGTGAAGACCATTGTCTCAAAGACAACGGTGTTGGCACGCAACGCCACGCCACGCCACGCCACGCAACGCCACGCCACGCCAAGCGGTCGCATGCGCCCTCCCGCCCGAACTCGCTACCTGGATTTCCATCGGTAACACGTCGTGAAAGACCCGTAGGACGGGGCCGCAAATTCCGCCCCAAGCCGTGACACGGCCGCGCAGCGTCCGCATACTCCGGCGCATGCACATTCATGCCTTGTCGTCCCCTGCCGCGTCGTCCACAACGTCTTCCGCGGTGTCCTGCGCGACGTCCTCTGCCACCTCTCGCAGCGGCGCGTCTGCCGCACGTTTTTCGGTCGCCATCACGGCATCACGCGGCCTGCTCGCCGCGCTGCTTTGCGCAACGCTCGGCGCCTGTGCCGTGGCCCCCAAAAGCACCGGCGTGGTCGATCTCGGGAACAATCATTTCCGC
>JAQGNA010000017.1 GCA_028292075.1 Rhodoferax sp.
TGGGGATCTCGCACAGCGACACCACCGGCGTGAAATCGGCGATCGGGTCGTAGCCCAGTCTGGCGTAGAGATGGGGCGCGGCCGCATTGGTGGAACTGGTGGCCAGCAGGATCGTGTGGCCGTCGGCCTTCTCCTTGACGAAAGCCTGGGTGCCGATCACGCCGCCGGCGCCGCCCTTGTTTTCCACGATCACCGGCACGCCCAGTGCCTGCGACAGCGGCTGGGCCAGCATGCGGCCGACCTGGTCGGTGGCGCCGCCGGCGGGCCAGGGCACCAGGATCTTGACCGGCCGGTCGTCCGGCCAGGCGGCCAGGGAGACCGTGGAGGCCAGCCCCAGCACGCAGGCGAGGACGAGGTTGCGGCGGGCAATGCCGCGCGGGAAGCTGTTCATCGAAAACTCCGTTGATGCAGTCACTATTTTCCGTAGGCCAGGTCGCGCAGTCCGAGCGAAAGTCCCGGCACGTACGTGATCACCATCAGGCACGCCAGCACCACCATCACGAAGGGAAGAAGGTACGGGATGATGCGGTCGAGGGAAATGCGCGCCACCGTGCAGGCGGCGAACAGGTTCACGCCGAAGGGTGGGGTGATCATGCCCAGCGCCAGGTTCACCACCATGATCAGCCCGAAGTGCACCGGGTCGATGCCGAAGTGCACCGCCACCGGCGCCAGGATGGGCGCGAGCACGATGATGGAGGCTCTGGTCTCGATGAACATGCCGATCACGAACAAGGCCGCGTTCACGCCCAGCAGGAACATGACCGGACTCTTGAGCACCTCCTGCAGCCACAGCCCGATGGCTTCGGGAACGCCGGCACGCGTGATCAGGAAGGCGAACAGGCCGGCATTGGCGATGATGAACATGATCACGGCCGACGAGATCACCGACTTGCGCAGGATGGCGTACAGCTGGCGCACGTTGATCTCGCGGTAGATCAGCAGGCCGACCGCGAGCGCATAGAACACCGCCACCGCGGACGCCTCGGTGGGCGTGAAGATGCCGCCGTAGATGCCGCCCAGGATGATGACGGGCATCAGCAGGGCCCAACCCGCCTGCAGGAAGGCGCGGCCGAACGGAAGCCTGCCTTCGCCATCGGTCTTGCCCCAGCCCTTGAACTTGCAATAGACCCACACGAACAGCATCAGTGCGCCGCCGATGAGGATGCCGGGGCCGAAGCCGGCGATGAACAGCTCGCCGATCGACACCTCGGCGCTCACGCCGTACAGGATCATCGGGATCGAAGGCGGGATGATCACGCCGAGTTCCGCGCTGGTCGCCTGCAAGGCCGCGGCGTAAGCCGTCGGGTAGCCCACCTTGATCAGCGCCGGGATCAGGATCGCACCGATGGCGAAAGTGGTGGCGACCGATGAGCCTGATACCGCCGCGAAGATCATGCAGGTCAGCACGCAGGTCATGGGCAGGCCGCCCTGCACGCCGCCGACGATGCTCTTGGCGAATTCCACCAGCCGGCGCGAGATGCCGCCGGTTTCCATCAGGTTGCCGGCCAGGATGAAGAAGGGAATGGCGGCCAGCGGAAACTTGTTGATCGAGTTGAACATCTCCTTGGTGGAGAGCAGCATGTTGGCGTTCACCACCTGGATGCCCAGGATGGAAGCCAGGCCGATGGACACCGCGACCGAGACACTCAGCGCGAAGCACAGCACCATCGTGACGAGCATGGCGGTGGTCATTGCGCGGTCTCCAGTTCATGCCGCTGCGGGTCGAGCAGGTTGCCCACGATGCCGAGAATGCAGAACAACGCGCCTACCGGCAGCGCCAGGTAGCCCCAGAACATGGAGATCGATTCGAGCCCGGCCATCGACTGCACCCGGCCACGGACCGCATAGTCCCAGCCCCACCAGAGGATCACCAGCACCAGCGTCAGCGAGGCGCCGGCGACCATCCAGTCGAGGAAGCGGCGCAGCCGCGCCGGGCTCCACCGGTACAGCACGTCCACGCTCACCATCGCGCCTTGCCGGAAAGCCGTCGGGATGCCGAGGAAGACCATCCAGATCAGCGACAGGCGGATGAGGATCTCGCTCCATTCGGCCGGCTGTTCCAGCACGAAGCGGGTGATGATCTGGAACATCCCGAGGACACTGGCCACCACCAGCATGGCGCAGGCCCCGGCCATGGCCGCGCCGCTGGTGAAGCGCTCGATGCGCAGGAAGGTTTCTTTCATGGAGCCTCTTTCATGACGAGGCCCGCACGTGGCGGGCCTTGCCTTGTGCATGTCATCCCGGGCTGGACCCGGGATCCATGCCTCCAGGCGCTGCTGCATGGATTGCGGGTCAAGCCCGCAATGACATGTGCTTATTTATAGTTGCGGATCCGCTCGATGTTGGCCTTGCCGAACTGCTTTTCGAACTCGGCGTTCACCGGCGCCAGCGCGGCGACGAACCTGGACTTGTCGATGTTGTCGATCACCGTCATGCCCTTGGCGCGCAGGTCGGCCACACCCTTGGCGTCGTCCTCGTCCACGCGGGCCCGGTTGACCTTGGTCGCTTCCTTCGCGGCTTCCACGAACGCGGTCTTGTCGGCGGCCGACAGCTTGTCGAACGACGCCTTGTTCATCACGAAGATGCAGGGCGAGTAGACGTGGCCGGTCAGCGTCAGGTGCTTTTGCACCTGGTCGAACTTGGAGGCGATGATCACCGACAGCGGATTTTCCTGGCCGTCGACGGTGCCCTGCTGGAGCGCCGTGAACACTTCCGGAAAGGCCATCGGCGTGGTGATGATGCCGAAGCCCTTGTAGGCCGCGATGTGCACCGGGTTTTCCATGGTGCGCATCTTCAGGCCCTTCAGGTCCTCGGGCGTGCGCACGTCGCGCTTGCTGTTGGTCATGTGGCGGAAACCGTTTTCCGCCCAGGCCAGCGCCTTGAAGCCCTTGGCGTCGAACTTGGTCAGCAGCTCCTGGCCGATCGGGCCGTCGAGCACGGCCCGGGCGTGCGCCTTGTCGCGGAACAGGAACGGGACGTCCAGTATCTTGGTCTCGGGCACGAAGTTGGGGACCGGACCGGTCGATGAGAAGGCCAGTTCCTGGGTGCCGAGCTGCACCGCCTCGATCGACTCGCGTTCGCCGCCGAGCGAGCCGTTGTAGAAGGTCTGGACCTTGTAGCGGCCGCCGGTGCGCTTCTCGACCTCGCGGGCAAAAGTGTCGATCGCCACGCCCTGGTGCGAGTTCTGGGCGGTGGAGATGCTGATCTTCATGTTGGTCTGGGCCTGCGCGAGCGAGCAGGCAAGCAGGCCGGCCGTGGCCACGGCGGCGAAGAGGCGGGTGAGCTTCATGGGTTCTCCAGTCAGTATGTCTTGGGTGTGATGGTGACCAGGACCTGGCCTGGGCGCCACGGGAGTTCTACGGAGATGGTGCGCAGCTGAGGCTGCACACCTTACGCAGGGGATGACTTTGGGGGGATGGTGCGCAGCTGAAGCTGCACACCCTACGGGTTCCGGTCCTCGTAGGGTGTGCAGCTTCGCTGCGCACCTTCCCCCCATCTCACATGTTCGGATAGTTCGGCCCGCCGCCGCCCTCCGGCGTGACCCAGACGATGTTCTGCGTCGGGTCCTTGATGTCGCAGGTCTTGCAGTGCACGCAGTTCTGCGCGTTGATCACC
>JAQGNA010000203.1 GCA_028292075.1 Rhodoferax sp.
AGCCGAGCACGGCGGCCATGCGGATGTTCATCTCCCAGCGGTACAGCGTGTAGCCCAGCCACTGCGGCGCGGCCAGCGGCAGGCTGCCATAGGCGAACGCCGCCACCGGCCCGGCGCCGGCCTCGCGCAGCGCGCGTTCGGGTGCGGGTGGCAGGTTCTCCAGCGTTTCGGCAAACAGCCGGCCCAGCACGCCGGTGGTATGCAGCGCCAGGGCCAGCGTGCCGGCAAAGGGCCCGAGTCCGGCGGCGAGCACCATCAGCGCAGCCCACACCAGCTCGGGCATGCTGCGCAGCAGGTTGAGCCCGAACCGTGCGGCCGGGCGCAGCCAGCGGCCCAGCCTGCCGCCACGGCCCGAGGCCGGCAACGCCAGCAGGGCGCCGGCCAGGGCGGCCAGCAGGGTGCTCAGGCTCGACACCGCCAGCGTCTCCAGCGCGGCCCAGCCGGTCTTGCGCAGGAACGGCGACGACAGGTCGGGCGGAAAGAATTCGGCCACGAAACGCGCCATCAGCCGAGGCGCGTCGCCGGCCACGAGGCCGCGCCAGTCGACCGCCAGGTAGGCGAAGCTGGCCACCACCGCGGCCAGCACCAGCGCCAGCGTGACCAGCCCGGCCAGGCCTGCGAGGTGGGATGGCCGGCCCTCGTCGGGCATGCCACCGGGTCCGGAGGCGGCGTGGCCCGGGTCCGCTCTCATGCCAGCACCCTGCGCAGGGCGGCGCTCAGAGCGTCGGCCAGCAGCACCAGCGCCAGGAAGGTCAGGAGGATCACGCTGGCCTCGCCGCCGTTCAGCATCTTCATCGACTGGTCCATCAGCTGCCCCAGCCCGCCGGCGCCCACGAAGCCCATCACCACCGAGGCGCGCACGGCGCATTCCCAGCGGTACACCGTGTAGGAGGCGAGTTCCTGGGCGGCGGCGGGCACCAGGCCGTAGCAGAGGGCGGGCAGGCGCGGGCTACCGGCCTCGAGCAGGGCCCGGGCGGGCCGCGTGTCGACCGACTCCAGAATCTCGCTGTAGACCTTGCCCAGCATGCCGCCGTAGGCAATGCCGATGGCCAGCACGCCG
Source organism: Rhodoferax sp. (assembly GCA_028292075.1). Next base: position 1,061 of record JAQGNA010000203.1, read on the forward strand.
GCGCCCGGCCCCAGGCCGAGGGCCCGCACCAGCACCAGCGCCCACACCACCTCGGGCACCGCGCGCAACACCGTCAGCACGAAGCGCGCCGCCTGGCGCAGCGCCGTGGCCCGCCATACCCCCGGCCCCGGGCCGATGCGCGAGACCGAGAGCGCCCGCGTCACCACCACCGCCAGCGGTGCGGCAATGACGAAGGCGATGAAGGTGCCGGCCGTCGCCATGGCCAACGTCTCGAGGGTGGCGCGGGCCAGCATGCCCAGAAAGGCCCGATCGGACGACAGCGGCCAGAAGCCGGCAATGAAGCCGCGCATGGCCTGCAGGCTCTGCGCATCGAACAAGGCCCAGGGCCGGAAATCGGCCAGCACCAGCATGGGCCAGGCGACGACCAGCGCGGCAATGGCCAGGCCAAGCCGGCCACGGGCGGCCGGGTCGCGCCAGGGACCGGCGTCGCCCGCCCCTGCGGCATTGCCGGAGCCGATGGAAAGGCCGGACGCCATGCTCAGGGCCTCACAGGCAGCCAGGCCGTGCGATGGCGGTGCCGGCGGCCGATGCCAGCGCGGCATGCGCATCGGCATGGGCCGCGTCCTGCACCGGCAACCGGCCACCTTCGCTGGCGTAGAGCGCGTGCAGCAGCTCGGCGGTCACCTCGGTGGCCGGCAGGTCGAAGGCCACCCGCCCATCGCGCATGCCCACGATGCGCGGGAACCACTTCAGCGCCAGGTCGACCGCGTGCAGCGACGCCACCAGCGTGGCGCCCCGTTGCATGGCGCTGTCAACGAGTGCCGACAAGGCCAGGTCGGCCAGCGTCGGGTCGAGCGAGGACACCGGTTCGTCGGCCAGCAGCAGGTCGGGCGCCTGGTACAGCACCCGGGCGATGCCCACGCGCTGCAACTGGCCGCCAGAGAGCCGGTCGCAGCGGCTGAACAGGCGGTCGGCGAGCTGCACCTGCTCGAGTGCGGCACGGGCGCCGCCGATGTCGACCGGATAGACCAGCGAAGCCAGCGCCCGCCAGGTGGGCCATTGCCCCAGGCGACCCGCCAGCACGGCCGACACCACCCGCAACCGCGGCGGAATGGGCGGCTGCTGGTGCACCGTGCCGATGCGCGCGCGCAGGCCCTGCAACGGCGTGCGCGCCAGCTGCCATGGCAAGGCACCAAGCAGTGAAGCGCTGCCGCCACCGGGCCGGAGCGAAGCACCAAGCACCCGCAGCAGCGTCGTCTTGCCCGCACCCGACGGCCCGATCACCGCCAGCCGTTCGCCCTGTGCGGCGCGCAGTTGCACGCCGTCGAGCGCGCGCAGGCCGTTGGCATGCACCAGGCTGCAGTCGCTGAGCGCGAAGGCCATCGCCGTGCGGCCTTACTTGATCAGCCCGGCGGACTTGCCCGCCGCTTCGATGCCGTCGTAGTTGGACGACTGGGTGGAAATGAACCGGCTGGCGCGCTGCAGTGCCAGGATTTCCTTGTCGGCCGGCTTGGCCGGGTCGAGCTTCAGGAAAGCGTCGGTGAGCTTTTTGGTGATGGCCGGGTCGAGGCCGGGGCGCACCGTCCAGTTGTAGTCGTAATAGGTCGGCGTGGTGGCCAGCACCCGCACCTTGGCCGCGTTGGCGTTGCCGCCTTCGACCAGCTTGTCCCACACCGAAGCGTTCAGCACACCGGCCTCGGCGCGGCCGGCGGCGACGAAGGCCACGGTGGCGTCGTGCGCGCCGCTGAAGGCCACGGTCTTGAAGTCGCGCTCGGGCACGATGCCGGCCTGCTGCAGGAAGAAGCGCGGCATCAGGCTGCCCGAGGTGGACGACGGTGCGCCGAAGGCGAAAGTCTTGCCCTTCAAATCGGCCAGGGTCTTGGCTTCGCTGCCCGCCGGCACGATGAACTTCGAGGTGAACTTCTCGTCTTCGGCGCGCTGCACGATGGGCACTGCGCCGCCCTGCGTGCGCTGGCGCGCCTGCACGAAGGTGAAGCCGCCGAGCCAGGCCATGTCGATCTTGTTGGTCGCCAGGCCTTCGACCACGGCCGCGTAGTCGGTCACCGGCGTGAACTGAACCGCCATGCCGGTCTCTTTGGCGAGGTAGTCGCCCAGCGGCGCGAACTTGCGCTGCAGCTCGGTCGGCGCTTCATCGGGAATGGCGGACACGCGCAGCGTGCCGGTCTGGGCGTGGCTGGCCAGGGCGGTGGCGGCAACGGCCAGGACGGCGATCACACGGGAAAGGCGGGGGAGGGCAGGAAGGCGCATGGGTGTTCTCGGAAAAAATGGACGAGGACCACCGGCGGTGGCCGGGGTATGTCGACCCCGGATTCTAGGTTTGATGCCGCGGCCGATAATTGCGGCCTCCCCGAGGCCCGCCATGAACCACCCCCGCTCTCCCGATTCCCCCGATTCCCCCGCTTCCCCGACGCCGACCCCCGCCGCCCTCCAGCCCGTGCGCCTCACCAGCTTCTCCCACGGCGGTGGCTGCGGCTGCAAGATCGCCCCCGGCGTGCTGTCGCAGATCCTGCGCAGCAGCGGTGCCGGCATCATCCCCAAGGAGCTGCTGGTCGGCA
>JAQGNA010000238.1 GCA_028292075.1 Rhodoferax sp.
ATCCGCCCAGGGTTTGCAGCGTCGCAATGCGGCCATCGACCACCGCCGCATGTTCAGCACCGAAGAGGAGCTGTTGTACCGCCTGCCGATACTCGGCGCCGCCCTCGATGGGAAGGTATGGCCGCGGGCCGATACCGGCCAGCAAGGCGCTTTCCGCTCGGCGAACGGCTTCCATCACCGGTAGGCGGCCCGCGTCGTCGAAATAGATTCCAATGCCCAGGCTCACCTTGTAGGGGCGTGGGTCTTTTTGGAAGTCCTCCATCAGTGACAGGATCGGATCGCCTGCATAGCGCGGCACGTGGTCGAAGAGGGAATGCAAGGGAACGAGTGACATGTGAAGCGGGGCGCGGAGCGCTGTAGGCCTGGAATGGCGAAGGTCGGACGTTGAAAAGGGCAGGGCAGGGCGTGGAACATCGGCCTGATTTCTGTTCTTTGCATGCAATGTTATGCGTCAGAATACGCGGTATCCTCAGCGGTAACCCTATGCGTGCCGATTTGGGGCAAGGCTATTCGCCCACGTGTTTTTTGATGGAAAAAATATGCAGATTGACATCGATGCGACCGACAGAAAGCTGCTCGCCGCCTTGCAGGACAACGCGCGTCTGAACACGGGCGAGTTGGCGCACGCGGTGCGCATGACGCAGTCGCCGTGCTGGAGGCGGGTGAAACGACTGGAAGACAGCGGCTTGATCGCGGGGTACCAGGCCAGGTTGGACCGGCGCGCCCTTGGCTACGGGGTGATGGCCTTTGTGATGATCGGCATCGACCACCAGAATGAATCACGTTCGGTCGAATTCGAAGCGGCGGTCATCGCCATCCCGGAGGTGGTGATGTTTCACGGCATCTCGGGCCCGGAAGATTTCGTTCTCTTGGTGGTGGCCCGCGACATGGACCACTATGCCGAGCTGCTCCAGACACGTCTGCACCGTCTGCCCGGCGTACGCCAGGTGCGCACGTGTTTCTCACTGCAGGAGTTCAAGGGCGTCGGCGGCTTGCCGATTCCGGCCTGACGGCGCAGGGCGTCAGCTGGTGGCGAACCAGCGGGAGGTGCTGGCAGCCAGGCAGTTCTCGAACAGTGGCTTGCTGAACAGATAGCCCTGGATTAGGCTGATGCCGAGATCCTGCAGGCATTGGCATTCATCGATGGTCTCGACGCCTTCGCCGATGATGCGAATGCCCAGCTCCTCGCAGATGCGGGAGACACCGCGCACGATTGCCCGGCGGGCCGGGCTCTGGTCGATGTGGCGCACGAGGTCCATGTCGAGCTTGACGATGTCGGGCTGGAAGTCGGCCAGCAGATTGAGGCCGGCAAAGCCCGCGCCGAAATCGTCGATCGCCGTGAGGAAGCCGATGCGCTTGTATTCACGCAGCACCTCTGCCAGCCATTTTGCGTCGTTGACGCGCTCGCCTTCCACCGTCTCGAAGATGATCCGGTCCACCGCGAATCCGTGCGTGCGCGAAGCCTCCAGGGTGGTGCGGATGCACACCTCGGGCCGGTAGATGGCGTTTGGCATGAAGTTGATCGACAGCATGCTCGGCATGGCCAGCGCGGCCGCGGTCTTGATCGCCTTGACGCGGCAGGCCTGGTCGAAGCGATATCGGTTTTCTTCGTTGACGCGGCCCAGCACGCTCGGCGCCGGCTCGCCGGCCGGCCCGCGCACGAGCGCCTCGTGGGCGAAGATACCGCCGCTTGCCAGGTCGACGATGGGTTGGTAGGCGAAGCTGAATTGAAAGCCCAGCCGCTCGCCCTTGCCGCAGTCGTCACATGCGCTGGGGCTGGGGATAGAGAGCGCCTCCAGGGCGGCGAAGTTGGACGGTTTGATCTGGGCCATAAGTTAAATTATGTAAGCACACTGGGCTGCGCGGCTTGTAGGCCGCGGCCTTATTTTCATTGTCGAGCGGGCTTGCCGTGTCTCTCGCGCAACGCGCAGAAAGGTGGATTGCGCTCGATGGCCTGCCGGTCGGAATCGGCGGTGTCTGGCCGCTAAGATTCCCCGTCGAAACGTTCCGTGTCTCAGTGTCTAACCTTGAAGAGGACCGCCATGCAAAAGCAGAATTTCTTACTTCCTTCCAACCCAGCGGGACGCCTTTCGGGCGCGCATCGGCATCTCACGCGCCTTGCGCCGCGGATTCCACACCTGTTGGCATGCGCGTCGGCGCTTCTGCTGGCCGGCTGCGGCAGCCTGGGGCCTTCGGCGCCGGCTGCGCCGCGAGACGCCTACCTGGCGGCGTTCAGCAGCCAGCTCATGGGCATGAACGAAGTGCCGCCGGTTCCGGGCAATGCCACCGGCCGCATCGACGCCGTGCTGAACAAGAACACCAACCTCCTGCGCTGGCGGCTCACCTACGCGGGCCTCAGCGGGCAGCCGACGATGGCCCACTTTCATGGTCCGGCCGCGGTCGGCGTCAATGCGCCCGTCGTCCTGCCGTTCGCTGCGCCCGTGAAGAGTCCGATGGATGGGCAGGCCACGCTGACGCCTGCGCAGGTGGCCGATCTGCTGGCCGGGCGCTGGTACGCGAATGTTCACACCGCCGCGCATCCGGCGGGCGAGATCCGCGGCCAGATGATCCTGCGCGAGTAGCTGTCCGCTTCCCAACCAGCCTGTTGATGGCAAAGCCCGCCAAGCCCAACTCTTGAAAAAGGACATTTCGGCGCGACAATTCGCTTTGTCCGAAAATCCTGCTTTGCCGGCATCCGCCGGTTCAACCCTGAGGCACCCGCCGTCATGTCCGAAGTTCGCTCTACATCCTCCAGCCCTGCCGCCCGGGTGGCCCCGCGGGAAGGCGTGCGTTCGCCGCTCGTCGAGGCGTTGTCGCAGAGCGCGGAGGTGAAGGAAAAGATCGAGGGCATCGCCGACGAGTTGCTCATTGTCAATACCGTGCTGAAGCACGAAATTCCGGCCAAGCTGCAGACCGGGGACGTGGCGCAGGCGCTCGACAAGCACGACGAGCTGGAAGACATCGTTCAAGAGTGTGTGGTGGAACTCGTTGAAGTGAACGAGGCGCTCGAAGAAGAAGTCGCCCGTCGCGAGGGACTGGAACGCGAGTTGGCACAGAGCCAGGCCGAACTGGCGCGTTCCCAGGCGGAGCAGAGCAGCCAGGCAAGCAAGAACGGTCCCCCGTAAAGCCGCTGCCGCCGTACCCGGCCTTTGGTTTGCGGGAAAGCACCGATTGCTGAGGCGATAATCGCCGATCAATTTCGGGAGCTTGTGTGGATACAGTTTTGCTGATCAAGTCTGCGGTCATGGGCATTGTGGAGGGCCTGACCGAGTTTTTGCCGATTTCTTC